>JAHFRS010000049.1 GCA_023266155.1 archaeon | reverse complement strand
AATTATCGTACTTAAATGCTCATCACTGCCAAATATCACCAAAAATTATACCGCCCACTCATCAACTCTTCTTCCCTTTTTTCTTTTCATTCTCTTTCCTCTTGCGAAACTTCTCAGCATTCGCCCGGCTGACAAAACGATAAGACTTGCCGTCAATTTCTGCTTCCACGACATCTTCCACATCCATTAAAGGCTTGCCGGTCAAAGCATCTTTGCCCAGCTGTCCTGCTCCTGAAGCCCCTTCCATAAAGCCTTCTTCCCAGGGCTCAATTTCATCTTCTTCCACTTCCGCTTCACGGCCTTCCTCAGAATAAATGTCCTCCTCTTCTTCCCCTACTTTCATCTTGACTTTCTTTTCGTCTGAAGTTTCTCTGGGCAGAATACCTTGCTCTTCATCAGCATAGACTTCCAACGGTTCATCTTTATCTTTCTTTTGTATAGATTTCTTGTTCCCCGCTTTCTTTGCTGCTTTAGACATAGCGGGAAGAAGAATGTTGGGGTTTAAAAGGATTGCGGTGGTTAATTTCTTTTTGAGAAAGGTGTAGGGAATTTATAAGAAGCTGACTTTTTTGCCTCGAACAAACTTCCCCGTCAACACTATCAGCGGCTCAATTTATAAGTAGGATTTTAAAATTTCTCACACCTTCTTATCTCCAAGAAAGATATTTTTTCGTCCATTGTTTCGACTGAAAAGAAAATTGCGCGGCGTCTCTCTTCTGGAAAGTCTTCAGCGCCTGTTCAATATTTTCTTCCGTGATGGCCGCATCATACCATTTTCTCAATTCTAAAGACAACCGCAAAGCTTTGAGCCGATAATCACGGTGGCTTTTCGCTGCCTGCAGCTCTTCAACTTCATATTCATAGTCGGTTTCGCTCTGCCCATCTTCCTCCCATACTAATCCAGCACTTCTGCTGTGATAGTTCCCATAATCTACCCAATGGCCACTTCCTCCACTTACAGATCTTTCCTGCTTCTTTCCTGTGGCTCGCAGTGTTGTTGACATCACCATATATCCATCTGGCTGCACTATCGCTTTTTCTAAAACCGGCAGAAGATAATCATGGACATAAAAATGAAGTGCTTTCGTTGGTAGTGTGGCTTGAAGTTTTTGGATTTGATCGAGAGGAGGTGGTTCCGCACCAGGAGTCCATGCAAATTCTGTGCTCGGAACTGTACGTGGTTCAGTGAATGGACGAAAATTAAGTGGCGGCGAAATGTGGGGAACCAGCTGCAGAGTGTAGCAGGAGTATAATTTCAGCACGCGATGATCAGAAGATTCAAGAATACCTATAAGGGTATCTCTATCAGCGAGCCTATTCAGCTCATAAAAAGGTAACGTTTCTTCCAGAAAAGAGATCCTTTGCTCCAAATCCAATTTGGCAAGAGCGGTTTTAGTTTCTGTGACAGAGAAAAAAAAATCGCCTTTTTTTACATTTCGCAGGGCTCGATAACCTTTAATTCCCACGGCGATTATAGTCTTAAATAAAGGCAGCGATTTCATCAGAACGCCTCACAGAAAATTTTCTTGACATCTTTATCAACTTCGCCATACATGGGAAGATTCACGGTATTGAATTCAGGATGAAGAAACATATAACCGGCAGGCTTGGCCCCCATCTGCTCATACCACCCCGGAAGACTGCCCACAACAAGCTTCTGATATAATAGTTCTTCCGTGTTGGTGAGATGAAAAAAAGGTGAAATCGCTTGCTTTTGAGAAAGGTCTCGAAGGAGAGGAAGATACTCTATACTTACCGCAGATTTTGTTCCCACGACCGCCATGAAAATAATATATTTTGCTTGTTCCTGCTGTGCTTGACGATAGCCGTAGGTAATCAGTTCTCGAGCAAGGCCTTGGGAACGTTCTGAGCGCTCAACACATAACCGAGAAATTTCTATGGTCTTTCCTCGGGCATAAAATGGCCCTGTATTAACCAACTGTTCCAAAGGTAAAGTGAGACCTGTATCAATACGCAAAGAACCAACAACTTTATCGCCCCTTCTGGCACTCACAAGTATGGACGTAGACAAACAATCATAGCTGTCAGGAAAATATTTTTCTGCTGCACTGAATGTAATATATCGCTCTTGGATATACACCTTACGCCTAAAATCGATAATTTCTCTGGATTCCTCCTGTGTTCTCGCTCTCCGAATGACAGTTGCACTGTTAGCGACCATAAATTCTCTCCAGAATCAGGGAATGAAGCAGTGTATTACTGGCAATAATTCCCTGATCTACTTTTCGTCCGGATTGATAAAAATCGAGATCGTGCCCATGCAGGTCGGTAATCTTTCCTCCGGCTTCCTCCAAAATAAGGGAAGTTCCACAAAGGTCCCATAACCCCATCGGATTGACCGTTACAAAAGCTGTCGCGTTGGCACGGGCAATTTCGACTATTTTAATCGCGCCACTGCTTCTGGTAACTCGAAGAGGATTGAGCTTCTGAAGAAGTCGTTCTAACTCCGGGCTGCTCTGATATTTACTTGTGAGCAGATGGAGAGCAGGTTCAGGAGAAACTTCTAACACTTTTTTCGTTCCCTCATGAACTTGATAGGCACCCTGGTTCAGAATAGCATATGCTAAGTTGTCAAGTTGCGGCTGATAAAAGAGACCCAGAACCGGCCTCTGCTCGTGCAATAAACCGAGGATGATGCCATAACCCTGCCCCGTCTTTGATAGATACTCTGTTGTGCCGTCCAGAGGATCAAGTATCCAGCAGAATTCCTTAGACCGGCCATCGCCATCTTGTTCTTCGTCTAAAATTCCATAGGTGGGAAAGGTCTGCTGTAATTCTGCTGTAATAGAGCAGGAAAGTTTTACATCGACGTTCGTGACCGGCGTTCCATCGGCTTTTTGTATTACGGTATGTTCTTGTCGATGTTCTTCTACGAGAATTTTTCCCGCCCGATAGAGAAGGGGTACGGTGAGGTCGAGATGATGATTTAACCGGCGCGTGAGACTTTCCAGCATCTTTGGAAAAGAGGATTCCAATGATATATTCTTTTCCCCAATACAATATATCTTACCCTATTTTCACTATTGTAAAGACATATTTATATAGTACAGAGTATAGCAGTATTATGGAGAGCCACATTATGCAACGGAAAGTCATTAAGCAGGGAAACAATACACTCACAATTACCTTGCCGAAGAAATGGGTAGATTTGGTTGGGGTTAAGGTCGGGGATGAGTTGCAGGTTATTGAAGATAAAGGGGTGCTGCAGATCGGGAAGGAGCAGCAAGAAGTAGAAAAAGAAGCACAGGTTACACTACAGCCTCCGTTACGGTTTGCCTCCCGAAAAATTTTCAGTTTGTTTCGCCGTGGCTATGATACCATTCACGTTTCCAGCAGCAATCCGGAGGTGCTCCGTGCAGTGAGCCGCTGGACCAATACGATGATGGGGTTTGATATCATCCGGCAAACAGAAAAAGGCTGCGTGATCAAACGGATCGCCAAAATAGACGTAAAGGAATTTGAGCAGCTTCTCCGCCGGTTATTTCTTGTCACCATAACTCTCGCCAAAGATTCTTATGAGGCGATAGTCCAGCAGCGCTACAGTGCTTTAGAAGAAATCAAGCAGCTAGAGTCAACGCAGAACAAGCTGTATGTTACCTGCCAGTACATGTTGCAGAAACAAGGCTTTACCATTGCTGATGATCCCTACAGTTATTATCTTCTGCTCAAAAAGCTGGAAGAAATCGGTGACCAGCTCAAATATGTCTGCAGCTCTCTGGCGCCAACCAAACCAGAACAAAAAATACGTCCGGAAGTTCTCTCTGTCTATCAAAAAACCATCAGCCAACTGGAACTTTTTCATCGTTTTTTTTATAGTTTTCACGAGCAAGAAGGAATTGCTCTGTTGACTAATACGAAAGAACTGATTCAGCAGGGTCATCAGCTGCTGGCTTCTTCAAAGAAGGAAGAAAGTATTCTCTTGCATCGCCTGCTGAGCATCCTGGAACATATCCGTGTCGCCAGCGGCAATCCGACATTTTGTATTAATGAAGATAAATTTGTCACTAAAGTTTAATCAGTCTCTACTGAATTCATACAGTTGGTGGCCAGTTCAATGATTTCTTCCAAAGGTTCTTTGGCTGTAGGTTGGGAACGGTGACCGTGTGGTGTTGGCTTGAATGCTCCCAGCCGGGCACTTTTATCGTAGGCCACCATTCGCCTGTCGAGTGGATGATACGCCAATCCTTCCCGCAGGAGATCACGAACAGATTGATCCAGATATTTCCCAAATCCCTGGAGATACAATTCTCCAAAACTATAATTCTCAGTAAAGGAAAGACGAAGTGCAGATTTACATTCATCAATGTATTGATAGAGCATCTCACGATCTGTTTCCCCGTTGAGGTTAGAGCCAGCATTCTGCTCACTCCACGGCGGCCGCTTTCCGGAAAGGCACTCGGCAAGAATACAAACGAGAGAATAAAGATCAGACGATTTGCTGGCCCGTCCTTGGGAGTGGAGTTCAGGAGCAGCATAGCGGTGACCAAATCCCTGCCCATAATAGGCAGCATCGCTGTGAACCTGCATTCGCCATTCGATTTCATCATTCTTCATCTTTCGGGCCGTCTGAAAATCAGTGACCAAAGCACGAGTTTTAAAATTCTCTTTGTACAGAATGATATTAGAGGGTTTGAGATCCCGGTGGACGAAGCTTTTCCCATGTACATAGGCAGCAGCTTCAAGGATATCGTAGAAAAATCCCAATTTGTGAGGGGGAATCTTTCCCTGCCGCTGAAGGGATTGTTTTAGTGTCTCGCCTTCCACATATTGTTCAATCGTATAAGTATCGCCTTCCCAGTCATAAAGCTTGGCAATGTGATCGTGGTGTAAAGTCAGAAGGACGTCAATCTCTTCCCTCGATGGCAGCCATTCGCCCAGATTCTGCCTTATTTTTTCTTTCATCTCCCCAGGCTGCTTCATGAGCTTAATTACGCGCAGTTCTTTGTCTTTGAACCTGGCAAGAAAAGTGTCACGGGTAGCGCCCGAGCCGACTTTTTTGAGAACAGTATAGTCTAAGAGGCAATCTTTGAGTGCCCGAGGGAAGACTATTTTTTCCAGTTGGGAAGGGGAAGTGTGCAGTACTTGTTTCAGGGGTAACTCTTCCAGTTCGCCATAGGCTTCCAGGATTTTTCGGGCAAACCGTTCATCGAGCTGGAAG
This sequence comes from archaeon, assembly GCA_023266155.1. Classification (GTDB taxonomy): domain Archaea; phylum Nanobdellota; class Nanobdellia; order Woesearchaeales; family GW2011-AR9; genus JAHFRS01. The sequence goes on along the minus strand of JAHFRS010000049.1, from coordinate 3,047 downwards.
GGAGTGCTCAAGATATCACAGGCATTAAAAAATCCTCCTGGAATATAGAAGTTATGGATGCCAATCCATTCTTTCCTCTCCTCAATCCACATTAAATAAAGAGTATCAACATACTCCGAGTATCCCATCATACCACTATTAGAGAGCTCCACGAGGGGAATTCCCTGAATTTTTTCCTTTCTTCCTTTGATTTTTGCCAGTAATCGATCCGGGCTTAAATTACTGGATTGTAACTCATTAACGCTCTTACAGTCAGGGAGCTCTCCCTGCTCGGGGACCTCTACGGCTGTATCGCCCAGCATTATTTTCACCATTAAGAAGTAGAATAATAGGAACTATAAAAGACTTTTGTCGTGATTTCCTAGATAACAAGAAAATTCCTTACCAGCACCATCACCGTTCCCGCCACTAACGGAACAACTAAATTATCATCTAATGTACTATCATTAAAATCAATCTTGATGACCTCTGCAATCATCGCTGCTGCACTTCCGAGGAATGCTTCTGGAATGGGGACGAAAAATATCGCTCCTAGGAAACCAGTCAGAGTCCCTATTAACGTCCCCTCCAACAGTTTCTTACTTTTTCCATTAAAAATATTCTTCAGCCTCCCGAACTGCGCGCCAAACAGATGGCTGACAGAATCGCCCAAAGTCAACACCATGATGGAAGCAAGAGCAATATTTCGTTCAAATAGTTGTACTGATAACAACACTCCTATAAAAAAGAAAATCGTGCCTTTTCCTGGAAACGTTTTCTTTTGTTCTTCCCGCTCCACCTGATCCAAGATGAAACTGATGAGGGGAATAGGCACTCGTTTGACCAGAAAGCTCAACATAATACCAGCAATAATTAATAATAAAATGGCGAAAGGACTTAAGAAATTATAAAAAATAAGCGCAACTGTCATTAAACCAACGATAATATGTACACATTGACGTTTGAGTTCCAGGATGCTGAGCATTCTTCTGAGAAAGAAAAGTGGTTTTAAAAGGGTTATGGAATTAGCAGCCATAGTATTACTTGATGACAGAAGTTTTATAAAATAGCATTTGATTTGCTAAATCTATGTTTCGCGATTTAGGATTAAAAGATGAGGAAGGATTTAAGGAAGATGAAGTGTATCGAGTCATTAAAACATTAGTACAAGATTCAGCACTGGTAATTAAAGTTCAGCATCATTTTCGTGAATTTCTGCAGGCTACTTCCATCAGGTATGATTCTCGGAATGTTTCGGATGAGAAGAAAAAAGCAGATGCTGAAGATGTCATGCGCCATATGTTTTTGGGGTATAAAAAAGAGTACATGGTCTCGAAAGAAGATTATGTGACTGATAAGACTGTAACCGTGAACGGAGGATATTCTTTTTTGTATGCCCTGGATATTGCTTTACAAGCGGGATGGTCTATCCATAACGTGTTGGAGGGAGATACTCTGTATGACCCTCTTGTACTTCGAGAAAGAATATGGGGTGAATCAGCGTACAAAGCAGAGATAATCAAAGTAGAGAATACCCCTGCCTGCAAAAGTGAAGGCGAAATGCCTCACAAGTTAGTGGTCTATGCAGTAGATAGAGGTGCAGGAAATCGGGCAGTGATGACTTACAAACAGATTGCAGCACTGACTGCCATACGAATTACATCAATAGGAAGACATGGAATCGTTCCTGGAGGAGTAGTTGGCGGTAATTTTCATCAAAAAATATTTGGCTCAGTGGATAGAGCAGACCTTTGTATGCTTAATCATGACCAGCAACATCAAGCAGCGGTACTTTGCCCGCTGGAGCGCTTTGCGCAGGCGGATTTTTCCTTGAAGCGTAGCATTGCCGTCATGGTTAACGGCGATAAAGCTAAAGGCACAGACATTGTCGTTACATCAAAAGAGGGTGGAAAATTATTGTCTATCGCTCCCCAAGATCTTGTTTTAGTTGTTCCAACGACCATGCAGATTGAGCCTAATCGTTCATCTATAATTATGTATGATCCGGTTCACTGGCATGATTTCCATCATTTTAATGAATGGCTGCAAACGACTTCTGCAGGAATTAGTGTTCTAGAGCAAGCGTTGGGAAGGAAAATTGGTGATTTGAAAAATATGGGGGGATCTGGGTGAAATCTTCTCCTAAAATCTCTTCTTAATAAATACAGAAATCCTGAAATCGCCTACCCACCGGAGCAGGAACGGCGATTGATGAAGATGAGAGATTATGAGTCTTCTGGAATCCATAGACCATAGTTGTAAGTAAAAGAATGCTTGGCATTAATCGTGAATTCATTTTGAAGTACATTGCCAATATGTAAATCATAACCGATAATCCTTCCGTGGTATTCGGTAAATTCGATATGCCCAGTTTTAAACCACTTAGGATAACGTTTGAATTTTATCTCCAGAAAGTTTTTTTTATAGCGATCGGCAGCGGCAATCTTGGCAAGTTCGTGAACTTCATCACTTGAAAGATCTTCTTTATGGCGCTTAATCCAGTTGCCTTGGTTATTGACACAGAGCAAATCAGCTTGAGGATGATCGAGCAAGGAAAATAGTAGCCGCACATAATCAGTTTCCATCAACGGATTGTGAATTCTGGAATAGATGTCGCCTTCGTACAGGCGCATCTGTTTTCCCCAAAAATGTTGGAACTGTTCAAACTGCTGTTTCGTTACTTCCTCGAGCACGATTTGTTTGGTATCCATTGTTTAGATAGAGAGTGGTGGCTATCTACTCTTCAATTATTAATGCACGCCATTTTAAATGTCTTACATCTAGAACTCTTTTGTGTTCAGAAAGTAACCCCCTTTTTAAGATTTTCGACACAAAAGTATATAAATAGCCTTCATGATAGATAACCAATGGATTCCGTCCGTAAAGCAGGAAGTTAAATTCTAGGTTCTCGTCATAATTATTTTATCTATCAATCAGAATCAAAACGTGGTTTACAATGACATCAAATAAGACACAAAAACAATTTACAGAAAAATTAGAACGAGCTCATCAACAGCAATATCAGGTCAAGACAACGATAACCCTAGATGACCATCCTAAAATCAAAG
>JAHFRS010000136.1 GCA_023266155.1 archaeon | reverse complement strand
ATCCACGGCGAGAGAGATGAAGCCGTTCCGCTGAAAGAAGCAGTAGAATTGTTTACATTAGCGAATAAGCCCAAGCAATTAGCCATTATTCGGGAGGCTGATCATCGCTTCTCGAACCCCCTGCAGTTTAGGAAAGTGGTGAAAGTGATTGATAAGTTTATCAGGAAGAAATTTTAATCTCTACTCTGATTTATCTTTCTGATAGACATCATTTTTTGTTATCCCCAGAAAACTTTATATAGGCCGTCTTCCATTACAGGTTTATGAGTGAACAACAGCTCCTGGAGCGCTTTAACGAATTTGAACAACAGACTTTAGAACAGTTATCACAGATGAACAAGTCTATTTTGGAAGCTTTTAAATTTAATTTTATTTACAATCAACTTGTACCAGAACAAAAACAACGGGAAACTGCTCAAAAAGTGAAAGAATATCGGGACAGAGAATGGAAAAAGGCGATGCAAAGAGCAAATAATGATGTCCAAAAAGCGTATGAAGAATATACGAAAGACGCCTTCTTTGTTTAAGTGAATAAAGGAAAAGAGAGCACCGTTATTTTCAATTCTCGGCACACTTTTTCAAAAATATGATCTCTCACGACAACCATATTTATTCCCTTTCTCCAAAATGAGGCTATGATGATCGCGTCATTAATAATTTGATCGCCAGACCAACCATATTTTTTACCGAGATTGAATACATATTGTTCATCCGGCCCTACGTCTTCCTCCCGCTCCAGGATGGTTACCTTAAATTCATCCACGAATTGTTGTATTTTTCCCCTTGCTTCTTCTTTGGAAAAACCGTAGTTACCAATTAACAAACCTAAACATTCTCCCAGACACGTTCGGTGAGTAAAAATGAGATTCTTTTCGAACTGATAGACATTTCCATAGAAAAATTCCTTTGCTTTTGTTGATAGTATTAAATCAACCAACACACTGGTATCCAGACCCATCAAGACAAATAAATCACTCCATTGCAGTTTGTGTCGAACCAATTTACGCCTCTACAGTTTTTCCTCCCACAACTATGTTCTTTATCATCCCCACCACCGCCGGCAGAATAAAGGCCACGGCAAAGACCATTCCCAGGCCCCAAGGATTCTGCGGCAGATTCTGCACCGGCAACTTCGTAATGAACTGATTGGACCAGGTTACCACCATCACCATATTCACGACGGCCAGCAGCGGAACGAGAATTCCCGCCCAGAGATGATGCTTGCGCTCCAGATGGCCAATATCAGTGATTAAGAAATTATAGAGGAACCCGATCATCCCGGCAAGGATGGCCACCAGAACATACACCATTTCTGACGTAATGGCAACCATGATGGGAATAAGGATGAGAGAAACAATCACATTGGCGAACACGATCACCAGCAGCGCGCTCCAGAACACGATTTTAGAAAAGTGCGCATCGTATTTTTCAGCGTGTTCCAGAGCCTGTTCCGCCCTGCGAATATCTTGGTCATTCCAGCCTTTCTCTTTCAACCGAGTTTGCTGATAGTAGTTCATGTTTCTAAACAGAGCTGCACTGCCACCTTCCTAAACTCCTTGCCTGGCCGTGAGCGGGGATAGAGATAATTCAACGGCGCTTGCTGATGCAACGCTTTACGAATTTTGCGGTGATAGCGCACATTTGCAACAATATTCTGCCCTAAAATTTCTTCCACTTTTTCCGATGTCAGCTCATTGCGGCCTTTATTGCTCATGTTCAGCACAATGGCAGAAACGATATTATTATGTGCTTTCGCCAGTTCGATGGTCTTGAGGGCATCAATCACGGAACTTAACGTCGGTGTGACCACCACCAACACTTCATCGCTGTTTTTTAAGACCTGGCTTACTTCATATCCTAAGCCGCTGGGAGCGTCCACCAAGACAAATTCAGCCAGATTATCTACGTGTTCAAAGATTTCACTGATTTTTTCTAAATTGGTTTTCTGGAATTCCGTATAAGATGGCGAAGCGGGAATAAATGATAAACCACTTTCATGGAGATAGGTGATCTCTTTCAAGCTTTTTTCCTTACGCAGAAAACGGTTCAACGTTGCGGGCGGGTCCATTAATCCCAGATGAATACCCACATTTGGCGTGACTAAATTGGCATCCAGCACAATAGTTTTGTGTCCCAAATCGGTCAGGGCTTGTCCGATGTTGACAGTGGCGGTAGTCTTCCCGACTCCTCCTTTTCCTGAGACGACGGCAATAAAGCGGGTCATTCCTGAACATAAACAAGAGGGGTATTTAATATTTTTGCTCTGAGAAGGTCTAAGAAGATATAAGCAATTGGGAATCTAATCCTCCTCCTTCACCCCCAGAACTTTCTCCTGGGCATAATGAAAGAAGCGGTGCACAAACTTCTCACAGCTCGTCAGATTGTCAATATCAATTTCTGCGGTAGACCTTTCTAATTCCACCACCAGTGTCACGTGCCGGCGATACTCTTCCCGCTTGTTACGAGGCAGTTTCAAGACATTCTTAAGAAAAGCATAAAAAGTCATATATTTCTGCAGTTCAGGATCATCCGGATATAATTCTCCTAACCGGGTTGCTCGTAAGGCCGGACTTTTAGGTAAAGCTGTCATCAACCCATCCTCTTTGGCTTTCTCCAAAAAGGCTTCAATGATGATGTCATAGACACTCAGCAAGCGAGTCAGAGCATTGACCAGGACATCGACCGTACGGGTGTATTTGAGACTGACATAGATGATATGCTCTAAACGCTTGAGCTCTTCATGTGCTTCAATTAAATATTCCTGGAAGGCTTCATTCATGGGCGGGAACAGCCATAGAGCAGCCCCCCTATTTATGGTTTTCTGTGTGAATGAGCGGTAAGAACGGTATCGGTAATCTGCAGAAAATCTTTTGCCAAGGTTAAATACTGTTTAATTTCTTGCAAAGAGAGCACTTTCAGCTGATAATCAGAATTTGCCAGAACCATCTTACTGCCCCGTGGAAACTCCATCGGGCTGTTTTTATGCAGCTCTAACACCTTCTGAAGTGTTTCTATCGCTTGCACCATCTCTTGCGGAACTTGATGCCGCCGCGCTGAACGGGCACGAAAGAGGCCAAATTTACTGGCAAACGTCGAGGAATAGGAGGGCACCAGCTGTAATTGCCGGTCGTAAGCCAGAATGGCGTCCATGGCTGCTTCCATCGATTGAAAGAGACTATAAACTACACCAATCAGTAACTTGGGATCATTAACGACGGGCATGGTGACTTTAAGCAGGTGGAAGGCTGCATTGTACTGCTGTTCTGCCCGTTGCTGCGCCAGCAGATAATCAGTCGACATGGGACAAAAAATGAGGGTGAACTATAAAAAATATTCGCTGCACAAAATCACTTCTGCAAATTCATGATCGCTTCCGCTAAATCCCCATCCGCCTCTACAAGGGCTTTCATAGCGACAGTTTTGGTAACATGAGCCTGCTCCATGACTGTTTTGATATCCTCTTCTGAAATTTCTGCGGCAACCGACAATTCGTGTTCTTCAATCTCTCCCGAAATCTGAAACGTTTCCTGCCCCATCATATTAACTTTAGCGACCGTAGGATTGCTAA
>JAHFRS010000048.1 GCA_023266155.1 archaeon | reverse complement strand
AAAAGAACGAAAAGCTTAAATCAACTTCTTCTGGCGGGAAAGGAGCCATGGCCTCTCAGATCTCAGTTGAATACGCATTGCAGAAGAAAAATGCTGTTTTCTTAGATACCAGAACTTCCGCAGAATTCGCCGAAGACCATCTTCCCGGCGCCATTAACCTGCCGATTCTCTCTGATGATGAACGGGCGGTCGTAGGTACTTTGTACAAACAGGTTTCGCAGGAGAAAGCACTGGAAAAAGGGAAAGATTTCTTCATGAAAAAATTACCGGAGTTTCTGAAAAATGTTGAAAAATACAAAAAGCAGGAAATCATTGTCAATTGTTGGCGGGGAGGGATGCGGTCAAAAGTGGTGGCAGAGCTGCTGGCAGCACAGGGATATAAAGTATGGCAATTACAGGGTGGCTATAAAGAATACCGGCGCTATGTTCGTGAACGGCTGGAACACTATGTGCTCAAGCCACGTTGTATTGTCGTCTGGGGAAGGACCTGTACGGGGAAAACAGCTTTATTATCGCAGTTCCCTCATAGTCTTGATCTGGAAGGCCTGGCGCAGCATCGTGGCAGTTTATTTGGCGCCATCGGCCTGAAACCACATGCACAGAAAATGTTTGAAAGTTTATTGCTGCAGCGATTGGAAGAGTTGCAGAATCAAAAGTATATCCTTGTGGAAGGGGAAAGCAAAAAAATTGGCGAGGTGCAGATTCCACATTTTTTGTATCGGGCGATGATGGAAGGAATTGCTGTGTTACTGAAAGCAGATTTGGCTACTCGGGCTCAGAACGCCGTTAAAGAATATCTGCAGCGGCCAGAAGATCGTGAAAAAGTGTTGGAGATTGTCAGCAGCCTGCAGAAAGTGATCAGCAAGGCTCAGAAGCACCACGTCCAGGAATTTTTTCAGCAGGGAAAATATGCCGCGGGGGTCAGGATTCTTCTGGAATATTATTATGATCCTCTCTATGATTATACCCTCAAGAAAAGGACGTACGTGCTGGAAATGGAGAGCAATGAAGGGGCAAAAGTGATGGAATTATTGAAAAAGAATCACAGATTGGATGAGCTTAAGTTAGTCTTAAATCTGCCCGAAGGGCATTAGCTTAGATGTAGGTATAGTATCTTGAGAGTAGTAATGGACGAAAGATTTAAATATTAGTAGGTTATATCACCAGCAAAGTGAACTAAAATGGAAGAATTACCAGAAGCTGTATTTGAATGGAGAGAAAGAGAAGATGGTTTAACTGAAGTCGTTCAAGGTCGTGCACCAATAAAAGATATTTTATATGAACTTGCAAGGCAGGCTTATAGAGCATCAGCAATGGAACATCCACTGCCGGGACAATCTCAAGATCCTCCAGCAGATGAATTTCTGGCACCATATTTTGCTCACTTACAATTCCCTGCTGACGGAAGAAGTATAGTAAGAACTGGAAGATACGGGAGTAATGAATTATTTGAAATGGATTATGTTGATGGTTTACCTGTTAAAACTTCAGTTTTTGCTAGAAATGGAAGAATATTGTTTTGCAGTAGATTATACGATGTGAACCATCGTGCAGATCATGGACATGTACTTCGAACTGCAAATATGGCCCTTGAAGCAAGGTTATAATTAGTTCTATAAGTAAGATGCTAACAAGATGCTAACCTCAAAATGGATGTTAAGTGGGTAAAGTGAAATCCGCCCGGAACAATTTGGTCCGTTTTCTCCTCTGCAAAAATGAGGTGCGGTAGAATTCCCTTCCTCTACTCATAACTCCTACCCATAAATAATCACCGCCGAGACAATTGCCCACAACAACACGCCAATCAGCATCTGGATGTCCACGACCATCTTCTCCGCCTGCCGGGCAATGACCGAGCCCGAATTGATCAGGTAATAAAAACGGAAAATCACAAACAAGGCTAACGGCAGAGTATAAATCAAGTTGGGATGTTCGCTAAGAAAGGAATACAAGGCATAGGAAATGACGAGGAGTGTGGTGGAAATGGTCATCAAAGAAGTGGTTAAATCGTGGTCATATTCACGGAGAACGGTGCGGGCATACCAGGCTTTATCTTTTAACTGATGCACTTCAGCATGGCGTTTTCCCACCGATAAAAAGAGGGACAGGAAAAAAGGACAGAGGATCAGCCAGGGAGAAATTTTCACATTGATGGCTAACGCTCCGGCCATGGCCCGCAACACAAACAAAACTCCAATGGTCAGAATGTCCGCAAAGACCAGGTTTTTAAGAAAAAAAGAATACATTTGCGTCAGCAGGAATAAGGCAAAAGCAGCATAGAAGAATGGTTTTCCTAACACATACGCCATCAACAAGCCGATGATCAACAAGACGCACGCCAGTAAAAATGCGGGCAATTTTTGTACTTTCCCTGCCGCCAGAGGGCGAAACTTCTTTTCTGGATGGAGCTTATCCTGAGCTATGTCTACAAGGTCATTGATAATGTAATTCGCGGATGAAATGAAACAAAATGCTCCCAGCGCCCAGAAGACCCGATATAGCTCAGAACCTTCTAACAGGTTGCCGGAGAAAAAGATGGCCAGAAAGACGACGATATTCTTATACCACTGATGGGCGCGGATGAGTTGGAATAGGTGGGAAGCCATTTTGATGGGAACTCTCTACCCCTGACCTTTTATTTCGGCAGGTACATCAGATAGGTACAACCTTGTTCCTCCTTCTTAAATATTTCCCTGTTTTCAGCCTGAATTGCCACCATCAACTGTTTTTTTTCTTCCCGGCATTTCTGATCATGCTGGGCGCAGATGAGGCTGCATTCGTTCATAAATAACAGCTGATACTTTCCCCGTTGACGCTGGTAAATGGCGGGAGCAAATTCCATACCATCCAACGTGATGATGTGGTCGTCCAGGAAAGAAACAAAAGAAGGATCAGAAGCCAAAATAGTTCCGTTGATGTGGTATTCTTTAATCACCTGCCGTAATTCCTGTTCAAATGTCGGCGGGTGGTTGAAATAAAGCCCGATGGGAATCGGCACCAGGAATAGAATCAGGCACAGGATGAGGAAAGCTCGAGGTTTTACGATCGGTTTCCTGGCAGTGGTGGATCGCGAAACCATTTTCAATTGGTGGTAAACTCCCAAAGCGGCAAAGGCGGCTAGCATGGCTAAAAAAGGCAGCGACGTCACCAGATAACGAGTTTCTTTTCTGGGAACGTACAGAAAATAAAGCAGAGAAAAAAAAGGAATGAGAACGACGAGCAGTTGCGCCTGATTTTTCCAATGCCGTTCCCGAAAAAAGAAATAAAGATACACCAATGATAGCAGATAGACGGGGTTACTCAGAAAAAAAGCGCTAAAGTAATAGCTCCATCCTGTTCCGTACAGCCAGGTGGCCGTCGTCACGATCCAAGAACCGTCCAGGAAAGGTTGGAAGGCATTGCCGTAACGGAAGTAATTAAACAGCAGAAAGGGAGCAACGGGCAGAAAGAATCCCAGGCTGAGTGAGAAGAGCGCTGAGAGTTTCCGACCCCATGGTTCTTCTCGAAATAAAAGTATCAGGAAGATGGTGCCAAACCAAATCCCTTGTGGAAAGCGGGTAAGGAATGATAAGCCCAATAAGATCCCCGCCGCTCCGAGGTAGAAAAAAGTTTTTGTTGGTGTTGGTTTAATCGTTGTTGATTTAGTAATTGTTGGTTTAGTAGTCTCAGTTGCTCTCTTTGTTTTGGCCGTTGCCGGTTGTGGCCATAAAACTTTAATGATGAGAACAATTCCTAATAACCCCCACAGCAGCGCCAATGGTTCTGTCAGAATCAAACCGGTGTACATGACAAACAAAGGTGTAAGGCTGAATAGAATAGAACTACTGATGGCGATGGTCCTCGAAAAAATCCGGTCGGCAATGTTATAGACCAGATAGACGACGATCAGGGAGTAGCTAAGATCCAATATTTTTCCGATGATCACGGGGTCCAGCCGGAGTTTCCAGAAACTGCCGAGAATCAAAGGATGAATCAGCGGGCGAAATGATTCCCAGATACCTATCTTACCATGGGAGAAAATATATTTACCGATACTGATGTAGATGTGCGAGTCCCACCACAGCGGATAGTTTAAAAAAAGGTAAAATAATCGTATCACGAGCGATACACTTAGTATCCACCATAATGGCTGCGTCATTACTAACCGTTTCAAGGAGCTCAACAAATACGATTTTCCTGCTTTTTCTCTCAGCGCTATTTGGTTCATGATGAAGAAGCACATTCTGGCGCATCAGGCAACGAGGCACAAATGATCGTCTGCAGCCGGTCTTTCTTGACCACGCCCTCATATTTTTTATTGTCCACAATGATGGTGGGCTGCTTGCTGACGTTAAATTGCGATAACACAATCTCTACCATCGGTTCCTCTTCCCGCAGATCAATGTTAATGGGAAAGACTAAGACCTTTTCGCCAAAGACGTTCTTAAAATAACTGAGGATCGTTCCCTGATTAGGGCAGGAGGGACAATTCTGAGCATAAAAGTAGATGATCGGGACAAAATCAAGATGACAACGTTGCCGGCCTTCATTGGCTAACAGCCAGTACCGTAAATTATCAATGACATATCGTCGCTGGACGAATCTTTGTCGACTTGTAGAAATCTCTTTTTTTTCCTCAGATGCGATGACATCCTCGAGCGACTTGGAGAGATCTTTAATCGCCGTTTTTAATGCCGTGGAAAGGATCGGACAGTTATTGACGTCACTGAAAGCGTTAAGGTAGGCATATTGGATCTGCAGGCTGAGATAATTCACGTCCTGTTCCTGGTTGATCTCTTCCACTAAATTGTAGCGATAGCTATCGATGATCGTTCCTAACGTCAAGCCCAGAAAGAAGATGAGTAGCGTCAGAACACCCGCGACTACATATTTCTCCCGGCTAATTTTTCTGAAATCTACCATCTTAATTTATCCTCTTCATTTACGTATCAATTTACTCTCTATAATCTACCATTTTATTTTTTTGCTCCGGCTGAATTGGGTGATGGACACCAGCAAAATGATGCCTTTTAGCAAATAATAATACAACGCATAGGGAATTAAAGGTAGCCAGCCAACTTTGGTGATTTTCTCCCGGGCATTCTGATGGGCATAATAAAAAAAGAACCAACCCAGCAGCAGCAAAAACAGCAGCACAAAACTCTTGTGAAAATTGATCAATAGCAAGGTAATGGTGTTAATTTTTAATGTTAAGTTCAGGAGAAAGGGCAGAATGTTAAAGTGAATCAGCACCAGATTTTTCACTTTCGTCAATAAAGGCAACAGCAGCAGATAGCCGGCGAGAGTTAATCCCGTGATGGCCAAAATAAAACCGGTGGCATTTTTAACCAGCTGCATCATGCCAAAATCACCATATTCTTTATTGGCCACCAAGGAGCGATACTGGTGCAGGCAAGTGATACTGCCCAGATACCAGCGCCGGCGCTGTTGCCAGAACGGCCGGAGTTTTCCGGGAGCCGTGGTGTAGACATAGCCATCAAAGCATTGTTTGATTCGATACTGCTGCTGCTGCACGCGATAGGCAATTTCCTGATCTTCCGTGAGCGTGTGTTCGTCAAACCCGCCAAGCTTTTGGATGATGGCGGTGCGATAGAGTGAAAAAGGGCCTGGCGCAACGTATAATGAATCAATCTGGCTGCTTAACCGGCCAATAAAGATCATCACGATATATTCCAACCATTGAATCTTCTGCAGGATATTTTTTGGCTGATGGACTTTCATGGCGGGCGTGACGATGGCTAACAAAGGGTCATTCTGTTGATAATAAAACGAAAGCATTTTTTGCAGGGTGGCCGGTTCCACAAAAGAATCAGCATCAAGACAGGCAAAGAATTCTCCCTTTGCGAGTTTCAGGGCGCGGTTTAAGGCAGCAGCTTTGCCCCGGTTAGGCTGGGACAAGAGCGTGAAATGAGGCTTATCGCTGAGGTAGAGTTCTACTTTTTGTTTCGTGTGGTCTCGGGATCCATCATTAATGATGATAACTTGCATTTTCTCTTGAGGATAATCAAGATGATTGATGGAATGTAAGGTTTCGATGATGGTATTTTCCTCATTATACGCGGGAACCAGAATGGAAATCAAAGGATATTGTGGCAGAAGGCTCGGCTTGCTTTCCGTTTCTTCGCTCTTGAGCAGCGCTTTTTTGTCCATAAAAATGAGCAGCAGAAAAATTGAAAAATATAACGACACTAAATAGGCAATCCAGATGATGATGTTCGCAATGAGATTCATGGTGATAGCTCCTGTTCGCTGAACATCCACACCTCATAGCCTTGTGTGGAATAGCGCAATTTAAACCTTTCGTTTTTCAGCAGAAACAGGAAACCCTGATCTGCTGGCAGGGACGCTCGCATGGCCGGGGTGATATAGATGACAGCAAGGTGATATTGTTCCAGCAGCGGGAAGAGGCCCGTAATGTACGTCGAGGAAAAGATCTCGGCGGTAATATTTCGTCTGCTGTTGTCATGGGGATCATGGACAGAAGAGAATGGTTCTCGGTGGGCAAAATAACGGATGTACTCGCTATTTTCTGGCGAAGATAAAATGAGGGCGTCGGCGGGAGTGTTTTTTCCTATCCAGCTTAAGACTTCACTCGTTGCGGCAGCGGGGCCCATCGTTGGCATTCTCTGTAAATAGCTCAGCGTGGAAAATAACAGCCCTAAGAATAAGAGAAAGATGGCACATATTTTGACACTCGGAAATATCCAACGGCGATGAAGTAATTTTAACAGGCCAAACGCCGCAAAAAAAGCGTTGAGTAGGGTGAGAAAGAACAGCAGGGAGATGTTATAAACATACACCGGAATCAGCAGCAGGAAGATATAAGCTGGAAAAAATGGCCGTTGTTTCCACGTAAACGCAAGCCCAATCAACGCCAGCAGTACCAAGAAAAAACTGAGGCCACTGACAGCGCCAAGATCGGAAATTAATGCGGAAAGAGCTGTTTCTGAAGTGAAGGGGCCCAGAAAGAAAGGCTGATGGCCCACAAAATATTGGAGTGGCATAAAGATGAACAGTAAGCCTGGGAGTACCAGCAGTTGCCGTTGTTTTCTGTGAAGAACAAAAATAGTCAAAAAAACGATGGTAATGATGCTCGTGAACGTGCTGATAAAACTGCCGATGAAAAAAGGTAGCAGTGACCACCAGAAGTTCACTTTTTTCTTCAGCAGCAGCCACAATCCTGCTAAGAAGAAAAACAGCCAGATGGCCTGGGCCGAGATAGTATCAAACGCGAGGATGGCGGCTGGCGAGATGATAATAAAGAGAGCGCACAAGAACGTTATGATGGGACGAAGAGAAATGCTCTTGGCAATAGAGATAAATAACCATACACAAAGTACTGCTAACAGCGGAGAAAGCAGCACGGGCGCAAGGGGATGTAGTTGCTGTACAATAAAAAGTGCTCCATGATACGGTTCATTCCACGACAATTGCCTGACAGCATGAAGATGATAATAACTTTCCGGCCCGATAAAAAGTGGTTGTCCATGTGCGGCATTAATCCCTAGCGGAAACGCCAAAATCAGTATCAAGAGCAGGGTTAAATACCACTGTTGATAGTGTAACAGGTGCCTAAAAATGGGGCTGCTTTCCGGATTTGTGGTTGGTTTCATGGCTTCTTTGGAGAGAAAGAAAAGCGGTTTTATAAAGATGACGGGGATGGGTGGCGGAATTAAAAATAGTACTAAGGAGTAACAAAAAAAAGAAACCTTTATAAAGAAGTGCCTCTTCATAGCTCCAAAAACTAACTATCAGAGGTTCACATGACTATCGAAACCGTTATAGGCACATTAGCAGAAGTGTACAGATCACTTCGTCCAGAGAGTATTCTTCACGTTGATCAATTGATGAAGGAGCGGCGAAAAAATAAAGAATTGCGCGGTCAATACTTCTATACTGCTGATGGTGAAGTCTATTCTTTGCAAGGTGAGAACAGAACTCCTACGCTGGCAATAACACGAGGAAGCTCTAATCCATTATTCCAAGATTCTAAAATTGAACAGTATTGCCAACAACTACTTCAACATCAGAATTATTGCCCTACTCCTGATGAAACTTCGCGAGCACTGCACGCAGAAGATACCGTGTTGGTTGATCTTACAACATTAAGATTACAAAAATATGATGAAGAATTTAGTTATTTTGCTGTTGATACTAAAAGATATAAAAAATTAAACCCGGAAGAACAAAAATTAGCTCAGCGAGTATATGGTCAAGATGACAATTTCATTCAAACTATGAAAATGCTTGCTGATGCTGACATCAGAGAAACGCGAGTGTACGTTTTGAATCCTGAGTATGTTCGTACACATGCTCAAGAAAGTTCGTTGGGTCGG
>JAHFRS010000135.1 GCA_023266155.1 archaeon | reverse complement strand
CATAATCTTTCTTCACAACCTTCCCCAACTCAGAGATAGAAAATTCTTTCCCTGAATTCTTCCTTACAAACTCCACTATCCTTCCTCTAAAGATTCGATTGGGAATAAACTTGCCGTTCTCTGTAATCCCTTGCTCCTGTTTTTTTTCCATCACAAACATGGCTTTTTCTCTCTGAGTATCGTACAACGGAAAGAATTTGCACGAAGATTGTAAAGGACACTCACTGCATTTTGGTGCATCCCGTACACACACCAATGATCCAAAGTCCATCAACGCATTATGCAGCAGTGCGCTCTTTCCCCTAGGGATAGTTGATTGTATCAATCCATACAATTCCTGTTCTTCTTTCTTTCCCATGGGCAAACCTTGGTCTTTGCCATGAAAAAATCTCAGATAAATGCGGCGTACATTCACGTCAATGGCCGGTTCTGGTTTGTTAAATGCAAAAGAAGCAATTGATCCTGCAGTATAGGGGCCAATCCCAGGCAGCTTAATCAATGTAGCAGCTTCCTCTGGAATTTCTCCGTCGTATTTATCTACTACTTCTTGCGCAAATTGGTGCAGCAATAACGCTCTACGATTATATCCTAGGCCACTCCACTCCTGAATAACATCTGCTTTTGATGCCCTTGCTAAACCTTGGATTGTCGGAAACTTCTGCATAAATTCTTGGTACTTTACTATCACTCTGGGCACTTGTGTCTGCTGCAGCATGATTTCTGAAATGAGAACTTGATAAGGAGTTGGGTGGTTACGCCAGGGAAGGTCGCGTTGATTTGAAGAGTACCAGTTTAAGAGTTTGACCGAGAAGATTCCTCCCATCGTTTTCGATCCTCCCATAAGTCAACAATTATTTTTGCTAAGAGTGCCGTGAAATAGACTAAATTGGTGGTTAATTCCACAAGGTTAAATCCTTTATACAGGCCGTATAAAACCAAGAAAATGGTTAAAGCAAATATAACTAAATCTAACCTATTCTTAATAGTTTTTAATTTCATCCTGTCAAAATCTGAATGAGAATCAGAATAATTCCAATTACAGCCAATAAGATACCGATAAGCCCTACAGCTTTTACGGTTGCTTCAATGGTTTGTTCTTTGAATAAAGTCATGTTTTTAGTAAAAGAATCGTAGTTTAAATATCTTTCTGAAAATTATTCTGTAAATCTTATAAATACCCTGCACCCTTAGCCAGCTAAAATACTTCTTGTCTCTCGGCTTGACTTCCACGGCCTAATCTATCTTACTTTTCTGCTAAACAAAAGGATTACAAAAGTTTAAAAACAAAGGTAATCTGCCGTCTGTCAATGATGGATAGGGGGTAAATATTCATGGAGTATTTTTCTAGGTTAAAAAGAGGTTTTCTGATTTTTGGCCTTTATGATTTTCTTTCTCATTTAGTATTTGCATTTGCGTTGTTGTTTTTTCGGCAGCAAGGGTATTCATTGGCCAGCTTGGTGGCGTTATATGCCTTGCAGACAGCTTTGCGAGTAGTATTAATCCCTTGCTTTTCGCAGTTTCCTGTCAAAAAGTTTCTGTTAGTGGGCTTTTTGTGCAGCACCGCCACTGCCGGGGCACTTCTTTGGAATCATCTACCTTATAGTTTTTGGCTGTATGGCATCTTTCTGGGGTTGTCCGGAATTTTCTTTTGGGTGCCGTTTAATTATTTGTTCTTTACAGAATCTAGACGGGAGACCAACGCGGTTGATTCCGCATTTTATACCTTGCTTCCAGCTATTTTAGCGATTATTCTTCCACCTCTTTCCGCTTTAATTATCCGTCAGTATGGCTATCCTATTTTGTTTAGCATTGGACTGCTCTTGTCGTTGTTCATTACGATGATTATCTTTTATATTGTGAAAGAGCAGGTCCATCATACTCGTTGGCAGGAAGATTGGCTTGAATTTAAAAGTCTCAAGATACTGACGTGCTGTGAGGGCGCCCTGCAATTTTTTGGGGCAGTGATCATCCCGGTTTATGCCCTATTATTTTTAAAATCAGCAGTTCAATGGGGTTGGTTCTTAAGTTATGCTGGACTAGTTGGATTCCTGATTGCGTTATTGCTTTCATATCGTTCTGACCGAACACAACGCAGAAAAAAATATCTTTCCATTACTCTACTGCTGTTCTTCTTCTCGATAATGCTGTTGCCGTTGATGAAATCCATGGTTGGCTGGCTGGTTGCTGTTGGCATTTATACCTTGCTTGAGAATATCTCCTATCCTTTGCGTTTGGCGGTGTCGCTCGATAGCAAGCAGGCGTCCATGGGATTCTGGAAGATGCGTGAGTTTTTCCTGAACGTCGGGAGAACCGTGATGTTAGGCATAGCAGCAGTGCTATTATGGAAAGGCTGGACCTTACTGATGTTTTTGATGTTTGGGCTCATGATGTTAGGATATGTGGGATTGGTGAACTATAAGTTGAAAGAAGTGAGGTAAATTCTGCTTTTTCCACCAAATAGAGGGGTTTGAAAAACTATTCAAAGTTCTCAATATTAAACATCTCCACCGGAAGACCATCCACCACCGCCGGTGTCGCCTCCTGAAGACCAATCGCTGCTTCCCCCGCCAATATCTCCACCGCCAGACCAACCACTTCCACTGCTATGGCGATGCGAGGGTGTGTAACTTGATGAGTCATAAGAGGAGTGGGTTGGTTTCGGTTCCCAATGCTGGTGCTCAGCTATTTGCGTGCTCAGATCATCAAAGGTGTTTTGTCCACTGAGATAGCCCATTAAAAAAGAATCAAAATCCAAACCATCGTCAAAATAACTTCGCGTATTTCGGTAATCTTTACTGTTAAAAGTGTGAGATAAGGTTCTTAGTCCATCTAATTTTGCTGCCAGTGTCGATTGCTGATCTTGGGCACTTTTTGCTTTTTCTTTCAGATTTTCAATCGTTCTGTCAATATTCTCAATTTTTTCGACCAATCCGTCATCTTTTTTGTCAGGTGTTTCTCGTGCCCGTTGCTTGAGTTTGCTCAAAGAATTACCTTGTAGATAATCTTTTAATGTACCTAACGCAGCTTGATGGTATGCCCCTTTACGGTTATCAATCTCTTTTCTTTCTTGAGAATATCGCTGCAAATCGATATTTTCCTGGTTCAAGGCAGTAATCAGCTGCTTTTTCTCTGCTTCTATTTTTTTCCCATCATCAATGACTGCGGTAAGTCCACGACGGTCGGCAAGCTCATTTTCCATTCTTTGAATTTTTCCGACCAAGGGATCTAATTCTGCTTGCTGCCTCTCAACTTCTGCCTTGATAGCATCAGGCATGGAACATAAGAAGTCATAGTTTGCTTTTGCTTGAGAATATTTTACCAAAGATGCGACAAAGGTATCCAATTTTTGCGTTAGCCCGCTGCCAGCATAAGCTGAAGTTGAAAATTTTCGCTGTAATAAATAGGTGAACAACGGTTCGCTCTGATAGGTTTGTAGTTTTCGCTGCGCATCTGCTTTAAATGTCTCGTAGCGTTTTTTATTCTGGTCCAGCCTGGTTTGCGCTTGCTGTGCCTGCGCATGCCATTGTATATATTCTTGATTTTCCGCTAATTCTTCTGCAATATTTTTTTGCAGGCTATCTCTTTCTGCTGCTTTCTCTTCGAGGTTATGTTCA
>JAHFRS010000047.1 GCA_023266155.1 archaeon | reverse complement strand
TGGTGGATAATTGCATGATTCACCCTGATTATACACTCGCTGAAGATCTCTATACTACCAGATATCCAAATCAGCTTGCTCGTTTTGAACCGCGTCTTAAAGCACTCATCACCATAAATGAGAGTTTCCGCAGCTACATCTCTCTTCACAACAATATGTATATGACTCCTGAAGTGAAAGAAGAAATACAGCCACTGATACGTCATCTCCATCAGGTAGCCTCCCATCATGAGATGATGGTATCGCGACTGGAAAAAGATTTAGATCGAAAGAAAAAACGCCCGCAATATTCACGATGTAATAAATCCCGCAATAAATTCCTCGAAACACGACATCATGAAAATATTGAATCTGATGATGGTGAGACAGAAAGTACCCCTCGTTCAATACAACTTCTACATACATTGATAGGCAGTCTTCAGTCTCTTCAAGAAGAGTTTCCCCTCTACCGACGAGAACAACAGCTGCCACAAATTAACATCGCCAAAGCGTCACCAGCTGATGCCTCAATGGTTGCCGCGTTGTTTGACTATGTACAAAAACGAGAAAATCAAGAACGTCAAGCTGCCATTCTTACTGCTGATGGGGATTTAATTAAATTATATCATTCTCACTTTGCTACATTGACTCCATCTAAACAAGTTGAACTACCACGACGGACAGCCGTCTATTTTCGTGAACCACATAAAGAAACCTTTCTCCGTTTTGTGTATCGTCCGCCGTCGAAGGTAAAAGAAGCTGCTGGAAAGGAGAAGTTCTAGAGAGAGCAAAAGGAAATTATTGCATAAATAAAACGTGTGATTTTTCTTTAAATTCTTTATCACCGGTCACAAATAACATTTCATACTTAGATCCTGCTACTTTCCAAAAGTTTTCTGGTTTCAAGAAATTCTTCTCGTGTTATTTTATTATTTTTTGCAAAGCCAAATAATTCTTCGAGGATAGTCATTATTAATACCCTACCACTTTAAGTCCTGCTATCCTGCCAAAATGACGTTCATTCCTCGTTAAAATTGGTTCATGATGCACGAGAGCAACCGCAGCAATCATAATATCTTCCAGGTCAATCATACTTCCCTGTTGGAGTAAATGTGCTTCAATTTCAGCAGCCTTTTTTGCCACCAGTTCATCAACAGGATATATGGCCAATGATTGCAGAAGCTCATCAATTTTTTGCTTCTCTCTTTCTTGATGAACTGAGCGCAGCGATCCTCGCCAGAGTTCTAAAACACTTATCGAAGAAATAATTTTAAGCTCAGCCTGTCGGTCTAACTCTTCTGCTTTTTGCCGTGCTTTTTGGTCAGTGCTGCGCAACAAATCAATAAGAAAAGTGCTGTCTAATAACATTATGTCATCCTCGAAAGACGTTGAGCATGAAGTTTTCGATGGAGAGCTCTGGTTTCTTTGATTTCTTTTTCTAAGGCCTGAGCACTTTCTTCACTGAGTGCCCCAAAAAAAGAAGCTAAAGGTTTTTGTTTTTCTTTTTCTGCCACCCTTAGTATTACTTTAGTGAAGGATTCGTTCTCCCCTTTTACACTCTGCAATAATTCATAGGCATCATCTGAAATGGAAATTACTTTGGTCATTTGATGTATGTATACATGCATGTATATAAAGTTTTTGGTCCGAATATGGGATAAAAGATTCAATCATCTCCAATAAATTGTATGGGCCAACAATTCTAAAACTTTCAATCTTCTCTAATAATATACATCAATTATTAAATCTAAAATATTTAAGTTATTCTAACACCATCTGTTTTATGATTATCTAAATATTTTAATTATCTCTTGAATGTTAAAGAACAAACGTTTCTAAATAATTTAGTTTTAAATTATACTATTTATACGATATCCAACGATTCTTAAAAGTAAATATTCTATTTTTGATTAAAATCTTTAGAAATAGAAAGGTTTAAATATGCTGCCTTCTTTCACAAAATAATGGCGCTTATTAGTGGTTGGTTTGATCATTGTGCTATTGTAAAGATTGGTAAACAATATAAAGCAGTGGATTCTAGTGATATATTTCCTGGTGGGGAGTATTTTGGTAAACACTATGTTGGCGTCGAGCGGAATAGCAGATATGCAACTGGATGCGAACGTTTTATAACCCATTCAGTAACTCCTGCACTACGTGGTCTTCCAAATAGTCTTAACTTAGAAGAGATATCGGAAGCATTGGCAACTACGTTTAAAACATTTAAAACAGAGGTACACAGGCCGGAGAGTCCGATGAGAATCCCTTTTTATTAGGCTATTAAAACTTCGCCTAATATACATTAGAAGTACTTTTCAATCGTTTTTAGGCGTTGGTAATCGAGTATAGGCAAGTATGGTGTCTAATTCTATTATTCTTGTTCTAGAAAAAAATGGAGTCTTCATAAGAAAGTCGAGGGGATTATAAGATCCAACCATTACATCAATCAAACTAATCGCTAAGATATACCCTTCCGTAACTTTTTTTCTCCACCTTATCAAGTACCCTGTATGATGGATCCTGACATAATCCCCTAGATGAGACATACGTAGTAATTCCTTTACTACTGTTTGATCCCACTCTTTTGATGTTGTTTCGAGTTCTCCACAATATTCATCAATAGCCATATGCTGCGTATTTCAGGGTCATTTTTAAGCGTTTCTGTTCTGAATGTTTTGATTGGAGATTAAAAGTTTAAGTTAACAACAATTCTTTATTATTTAAGAATAAATTAAATGTTTTAGAACTATTGTTGACAACCACCACTGCGATAGATTTGAATATTTAGGATTATATTAAAAATTTTATTTTTCTAGTAATAGGCACGAATAATAAAAATTTAAAGAGAAGATTAAAAATTTTATTCAACAACAAGAATATATTTTTTAAGTATAAACTAAAATATTTAGAACTTTTATTCTTACGATTTTTCCCGTGTAACAGTTTACTTCTGGATGAACGTCAGCTGATGGTATTAGCGATGTTTTAAACTTTCCATAAAAATGGAAATAATAGCGTTAAACTTTCCAGAATATTGGAAATAGTGACTACACTATAACTTCTCTATGAATTAACATATAAAAAATGAAACAGATTATTTTCCTATTTTTCTGAGAACAGAACTTTGTTGTACCTCTTTAACTACTGCTTCTAAACTAGCTATCAGACGTGTGTTGCCTTCTCTTTCAAATTGAATTGCTAACGGACCGGATATAAACAGACCATTAACAACTAAACCCATTGATTTTTTTTCTCTAGATTTTATGATTTCACCCCTACTGATCTTGATTACCCTATTTTTTTCCGCCTGTGCTTCCATTAGTGCTGCATGAATCTGATTAAACCACTTTAGCAAATTTCTATCTTCCAACCCAATATTAACCATAGTAACACCTCAGTAAATTACCCCACATAACTCAATTTTTTATCATCCTGAATCTCCTCAGCTTCTTTGCCTTTTTGCAATATTCCTTGTAATTTCTTCTCAAACATCTCAGCTTGTTTCAGAAGCGGTTTAGGATCAACTTCAAGACCAGCATAGATATCCAGCACTTTAATAATCTCAGCGGCAGCTTTACTGTCAGGCATGTTACTCTTAGCTTCCGCAAAAAGAGCAGTTATAGGTACACCGACGTTTCGTGCCAATAATGCACCGGTAACACCAACGATAATCCCTTCCATTAATGGTTTGGCGGTGTTATTTAATTTCTTACTGACTAGGCTATCTTGTGTTGCATAATAAAATACTCTGCCCGAATCTGGATTAGGCGAACCAACTCCTTCTAATGAGATGATTTCTTTGGCACTCAGGGTTTTAGCCATCTCTACGATGATCTCTGCTAATTTCCAGGCTAAATCTTTACCGATGTTAATGGCATGAATCAGGACCAGATTATATTCTTTATTATAATGCACTGAAATCGGTTCAATCACTTTATTCTGATGAATGGCAATCATGGCTGGGATTTCATCCATCTCGATAATGCCGATCTTTTCCGTCTTTAAATGTTCCATCAGGAATTCGGTGGCGATCGTGCCAATCAAGCCAAAGCCGGGAAAACCTTCGATAATCGTCACATTCTTAGGTTTTTTATTGAGAACTAATTTCATGGGAATCACCTTTTTTTGTTATTGATATAGTTACTATTTTCTACTGGTTTTTAAGCCTTTCGTGGATGGAGTAGCAGTTGAATGGTGTCATTGAACTGGGAATATTAAACCTCCACTGAAAGCCGAAATCTTTATATATACCATGATATTTCTAGATATTCTGGTGATTACAGGTGTTTTATTTTACCAACCATACTTTAGACAAGATGGACGGTTTAGGGCTGGACAAAAGAGAGGTTGAACGGGTTATCATTCAGGGAATGAAGTGGAAAGAAGAAAAAACAGATAAGTGGCATGCGCAGATGGCCGGAACTGAGGTGGTTTTTATGAAAGAAGAAAAGAACCTCGTCATTATCACGGTTTATCGCGCCGGGAGGGAATCATGAAATGTGTCCTGTGTGGTGGAAAAACCATCCCCAAGATGATAGAATACAAAGAGCTGGAGATTCCCTTCGGCAGATTTAAAGCAGAATCCTGTGAGAAATGCGGAGAATCTTATTTTGATGAAAATACAGCCGGAGAAATCCAACAGAAGTCTAAACAGTTAGGGTTATTTGGTCTGGCAAAAAAGACCACTGTCGCGGAAGTAGGAAATAGTATGGCGATACGAATTCCAAAGGAGATTGTCTCTTTTCTCAGTTTAAAGAGAGGGATGGAAGTTACTCTCACTCCTAAGAGTAAACATGATTTAGAAATTCATGCCGGAACATGAACAAACCGAAATCCGTCTTTGGCCATGAACTTCTGCTTGATTGCTATGATTGCAGGCCAGGTGTCTGTGGGGACTTAGAACATTGTTACAGTTATCTCAGTAAATTAGTTGACTTTATCGGGATGAAAAAACAAGAGCCCCCAACCATTTTTCGCACGGATCGGAAATTGTATCCCGATAAAGCAGGATTGAGCGGCTGGGTGCCTTTGGTCGAATCATCTATTGTGATCCATACTTTATCACGACATAATTTTATTTCTATTGATGTGTATAGCTGTGGTAAGTTTAATCCTGAAAAAGTGATGGAGTTTACGACACGATATTTTAAACCAAAAAAGATTGAGCGAAAATATTTAGAGCGGGGGAAACACTATTTTCAGGAGTAGGTTGGATTCAAAGTATGGCCACGCCGATAGATGTAACATTTATATAATGCAAAATTTTGCCTGATGATAGAGGTGTCCGATGCTCAATGATTTTTTTGTGGAAGGGTTAAAAATATTCTCACTTCTGGCAGCAGCTATAACCGTCATACTGGGCGGCCGCTTAGTGCAGGCTCTTAGTTTACGAAAAGTATCAGGAAATCTGAGCAATCGCTGGCTGATCATTTTCTATTCCATGTCTATAGGCTATAGTTTGTTTGCTCTCGGTGATTTAGCTTGGTACCTGATCTTTAAACTGTTAAAGCAAGCACCCGGCGTAAGTATGCCTGACTTTTATTGGGTGTTGGGTTCACTGTTGATGCTGACGGCGTTTGTCTTATTGTCATTTTCTTTTCCTGGACGGCATGGTAATTCATGGATTGCTGTTTTAATCGGCGGCGGAATAGTTTTTATTGGTACCTGGCTGCTGTTACAAACGGTGATTTCAGCCCAAGGTATGAGTTCAGGAACGTTATTTCTTAGTTATTATTATCCGTTGGTGAGTGTAGCGATTACGGCACTTTCGGTAGGTGTCTACTTTTCATCATTAGAAACACGTCTCTCAAGCCCTTTAGCCATGTTCGTGGCGGCGAATGTCAGTGTTACCGTGGCCGATATTTTGTTTACCTACACTTCATTTCAGCAAGTCTATGGCTTGTTAGGAGGCCTTGCTGATGTACTCTATCTCGTTGGCTACGCGCTTATTGGAACAGCTTTCTATCAGCTGACAAAGAATATTCGGCAGCAAACTTTTTCATCGTTGGAAAAAAATTAGTTTCGTGATTATCGTTTATATCTATGGAAGTACAAATTTTGGAACTAAACGTTTTTATAGTCCATTACCATTCTTCCATTGATGACAGTCCTCACCAAAGTTGAACGGCAAATTCTCTATTCCCTGGGCCAATTTTATGACTCTTTAAATCAGCCCCTGAGTAAAAAGCCTGTTCGCCTGCGGACATCAAAAATAGCCTTCATCGAACTGCTGCTAAAATCAGGAATCATCAGCAAGCAGGAACGGGCTTTGTACCGAAATGTAGAGTCATTAGAAAAGAAAAAGTTGATTGGGTATGAGCAAAAGATGATCAAATTCAGTAAAAAAGGCCTGAAAGAGCATGACACCGTAAGCACCGAAATTGAGGGGTATATACGCATGAAGCACTATTTTCAGCAGGCGGGACTGCCCAAACGGAAATTACAGACGGTGATGGAAGGGTAAGATTCTATCGTAACAAATTCCTCCCATTCATCTCCTTCGGCTTCTTAATCCCCATCATTTTTAATATCGTCGGCGCAACATCTGCAAGTCCGCCTTCTCTCAACTTCCCTTTCGCATTGACGATAATCAGCGGTACATCATTCAGTGTATGACTCGTCTGCCACCTCTTAGTCATGTCCTCACAGTTGCCATGATCGGAGGTAATGAGAATAAAGCCCGGAAATTGTTGAACAATTCTCCCGACGGCTTTGTCGACTGCTTCAACCGCTTTTATCGCCGCTTTAATCTTTCCCGTATGTCCAAGCATATCTCCATTAGCCAAGTTCACCACAAAAAAATCGTAGCTGTCGATGGTATGAAGTAAAGCCGTCGTAATCTGTTTTACTTTCATCTCCGGCGTTTTGTCATATGTTGTTACCCGTCTGCTGGGAATATGAATCCTTTTTTCATGGGGAAAGACACATTCACACAAACCATTGAAAAAATAAGTCACGTGCGCCCATTTTTCTGTTTCTGCCAATCGTAATTGAGATATTCCAGCGTTAGAGATAACTTCTCCCAACGTCTGCTTAGGAATGAGGGGAGGAAACGCTACAGGAACAGGAATTAAAGAATCGTATTGCGTCAGCGTGACAAATTTTAAATCCATCAGTTTCTTCCGCTGAAACTTATTGAACTTCCCCCAGACAAACGAACGAGTCAGTTCCCGCGCCCGATCAGACCGGAAATTAAAAAAAATAACAGCATCATGTTTTTCCACCACACATTTGGTGGTGAGGACAGTCGGCTTGACGAATTCGTCAGTCTCGCCATGGTCGTAGGCATACTGCAACGCTTTCAGAGGGTCCGCAATTTTCCTACCTTTGCAGTTGACCATACAGTCGTAAGCTTGATGTTCCCGATTCCAGCGGTTGTCACGATCCATCGCATAATACCGTCCCATCATCGTAGCTAACGTGCCTACGCCCAGCTGTTTCATTTTTTGTAGAAGTTGCCAGATAAATTTCTCAGCAGACCGAGATGGAGTGTCCCGGCCGTCTAAAAAGAGGTGGATATATACTTCCCGAACGCCTTCTTTTTGAGCCAGTTCCAGTAAAGCAAATAAGTGATTAATGTGCGCATGGACACCGGCGTCACTTAATAATCCCATCAGATGTAATTTATGCCGGTGGTGTTTAGCATGATGAACGGCGTCCAGCAGAGCTTTGTTCCGTAAAAAAGATTTATTCTTGATGGCATGATTGATACGCAATAAGTCTGAATCAATCACTCTCCCAGCACCCAACGTTAAATGGCCTACTTCAGAATTGCCCATGAAATCGGCAGGAAGACCTACCGCTGGACCAGAAGCATGAAGCAAAGTATGAGGATATTTCTTCCATAATCCATCAAGAACCGGCGTTTTCGCTAATTGAATGGCATTCCCTTTTTTTTCTTTCCTGAAACCACAGCCGTCGAGGATCAGGAGCAGGACTTTAGGCATAGTGAAAGAGATTTTTTGAAAGTAGATAAATGTTTCTTCTGGGGGTAAGAGTCTTTCTTTTCTCTACTCTAGTGCCATAATGTTTAAAAAAGACGTTTCCGGCAGTTCTCTTTATATGAAAGAACCACAGCAATTATACTTTGGTGTCTTACCGAAATTACAGGTCGGAGATCAGTTATTATATAAAAAAAGGATCGATTCTTTTTTCACACCAGTAGAGATCTGCGAGAAATCGTTCCACTCCACAATTTTGGTTAAACTGCTTAAGTCTTATGATGTCAATGACCTGCATTTCCGGACAGGGGAAGAGCTTCTGGCGGGAGCAGATGAATTATACCTTAATCCTGAAGTACCACTGCCAGCAACCAGGCTGGAAAAAATTCTTCAATTCACGCCCTAAGGCGAACAGCCCGCCAGCTTTCCACATACCTAAAACAGTAATACTTCA
>JAHFRS010000134.1 GCA_023266155.1 archaeon | reverse complement strand
CAAGAAGGGATATAAATTAAGGACGTGAAATTGGCTAATCGGGAATTTTTTTAAACCTCTAATCATTATCCACTCTCGGCGCCAGAATGAAACTTAACATCAGCCGATCCACGACTTTATATTCCAACTTCAGCGGGTAATCGGTATTGAAATGCAGGGAAACCCGATCTGCTAATTTCCCGCCCTGCACCATCTTCTTCAGATATTCCAAAGAATATTTGGCTTTGAACTTGTCAGCACTCAGGGTTTTAATCACCGTCGTTTCATCTGGCTTGATTTCAATAAAAGCTTTCGACAGATCGCCTTCAGCTTTGACCGCCAAAAGATTCTTCTCACCTAGAAACGTCACGGATTCGGCGACGACGCTGACATCTTCAATGGATTCAGCAAAGACGTCTGAGGTCGTTTCCACCACAATAGGAAAATTAAGTTCAGGGACTTTCTGTTCTTTATCTTCCATCTCCAACAAAGGAATAGAAAATGACCGTACCGTAGCCCCTTTCAACTGGATTTTTAATTTGTTATCATCCGTAGTTTCCAGCGCGAGCACATCATCCCCACTCGCTCGGCGCAGAATCTGTTTTAAATTATTAAGGTTGATGGCGATTTCTTCCTCACCTTGCACCTGATACTGAGTGAAACAACTGCTTAATAACTTGAATACGACCATGGCGACATTGGCTGGATCCATCGCGACTAATTCCAAGCCGTCCGTCGTGGCTTTAAATTTGACTTCACTCACTAATTCAGAAATGATGGTAATACTATCTTTAAAATATCGTGGTTCGGCTAAGACAGCTTTCATTCCATAAACCCCCAAAATGCGGTTGGGGCAAGAAGCCTTTATAAGATTTATTGTTGTGGAGTAGTGAGGTGATTCCGGGATTCTATTTTTTTGTTCTTTTTCCTTTCTTTAATTTTTCTTCAATGCGCGTATAACCAAGGTAGACGAGAAGTGCCAATACTACCCCGAGTGCCGCAACCTTAATGTAACGAGGCCACGTTAGCCACCAGGTATAAAATAGTGACCATAATACAACTAAGATGCCTCCACCTATAAAACCGGAGCCAATGCCTTCAAGGTGTCTAAAAAAAGTACCCCCAACAATGGCCAGAATCCCAATCGCAATTAAGATAAAAAAACTATTGCGTGAACGGCTATAATCCAATTGACTGACTTGCTCCATACAAGATTTATAATCAGCATTCTCATAATTATTAATATTATCATAATATTGGCTGCAATTTAATCGTTCATAGGGTGGTTCGTAGATAACATACAATCCATATCCGATAAACACAGCAAAAATGACCGCTATTCCCATTGCAAGAAACGTTTTGGCTAGGCTCATCTATCCAGAAAACTTAAAACAGTATTTAAATATTTAGAACTCTTTTACAGGGGTCACTTAATCACCTGTACTGTTTCACCTAATTATTGCGACAATAGATAGTTAACTATTTAAAGTAGTCTATTTTTCTCCAAAAATAATATAAAAAGAGGTGAAATTATGTTTATCATGCCTAGGTTTAGCCAGAATACCCCTGAAAGTACCATTCAGCATCGTCTAAAGATGATCTCTGAAAGAGAGCAGGGCTCTGCGATAAATAAAATTATCGTTAAATATAATACTACCAAACCAACGTTCTACAAATTTTACCAACGGTATCAAGAATATGGGAAAATGGGGCTCCAGGATCTATCTAAAGCTCCTCAAAGACATGGAACAAAGACAAACAAAGAAGACGAAAAAAATTTAGAAGACCTCTTTATCCAGCACCCTTATTTTAGCTCGTACGAGCTAAACCAATTGGTTTCTCTCAATCCTCGGACAATCCAACGAATCATAAAAAGAAAAAACCTTCAGAAAGTGTACAAGCCCAAGGCCGAAAAAAAAAAAATCTTAGAACAATTAAAGAGAAAAGAACAACTACAAAGAAAAAAACTGAAAAAATAAGTGGAAACGTTCTCAAGAAGGCGAGAAGATTCATAAAGAAGCACAAAGAATGGGGCTGCCATGTTCTTAGCTATCAGCTAGGAAATGAGAAGAACCTCACCATAAGCCCAACCTCTATCTGGCGTTATTTCTATCCCCACAAAAAGAAAGAAGTTCTCAAGTTCTTCGAGATGAAAAGGCCGCATTCGATGTGGCATGGCGATGTCATGACCGGGAAGAGATCGCCTGATGGGAATTATATTTACCAGTGCACCATTGAGGATGACTATTCTCGTGCATATGCTGGTCATCTCTCCAAAAATAAAGATGCCAGAA
Organism: archaeon; assembly: GCA_023266155.1. Taxonomy (GTDB): domain Archaea; phylum Nanobdellota; class Nanobdellia; order Woesearchaeales; family GW2011-AR9; genus JAHFRS01. The sequence goes on along the minus strand of JAHFRS010000134.1, from coordinate 1,352 downwards.
TTGTTATCTACGCTTTAATTGACGCCGTGCTACGATGGAAGAGTATTCCTACTTGTTTTCATTATGACAATGGTAGCGAAGCAAAGTGCGGTATAGTCAAAGCATTTCTGAAGAATCTCTCAGAAAGAGGGGATCAGGGGATTCAGTTTATTCCTACTCTGGTCCGAAATCCTAAAGGAAATGGCAAAAAAGAAAGAGCACATAAAGACGATCGGAGAGATTTCTGGAAGAAAAACAGGAGTAATAATTTCAGTTACGTTCGGAAAAAGTTTGAAAAATATCTTATGTGGCGAAATGAGAAGAAAGGACATTTTGCCCTGAAAGGAAAGACATCAATCACGAGATTAAAAGAAAATGAAAAGCCCAAAAGGATGTTTAGTAGAAAACTGTTGGAAAGCTTAGCAAAAGTCAAAGTTGCGGAGAGAGTGGTAAAACCGCTCGGAGTCGTTTATCTCCACAATACCATTTTCCATGTAAATCCTAGACTGGAAGGCAAGAAAGTTGAATTATGGGAAACGTTGAAAGGGTTGGAGATACGGAAAGAAAAAATCGTTTATCACTTAATTGAGGATTATTGGAATAGAAAAATTAGTAAATCATCTATTGTCGCAAAGAAGACTTGAAATAGTACAGGATATTCCTGATCACGCCCGAGGTGAAATGAAGCAGAGCGGCATCAGTGAAGAGGAAGTTCGAGCTTGCTTGGAGTATGGTGAAGCTGTTATTAAGCAGATAGTTAAAGAAGAGATGCGCTACGGCAAAGAGATGGAATTCAAAGACAAAAAGATCATCGTGATTTATACGTATCGGGATAATGAAGAACGAGTCGTCACGGTCTATCCTGTACGGAGGAAAAAACAATGGTAAAAGCATTGCAAGAAGGCAAAATTTATTGTGCTCGTTGTGATGAAGAGATGAAATTAGTGATCCTTCCGCGGTATGAATTTGAAGAAGGTATAACGCTCCATTCTCTACCGGGATATAAATGTTCCAGCTGCAATAAAAATTTTTTTACTGAAGAACAAGCCCAAGAGATGGCAGCACGAACGGAAGAATTAAAAGGATCTATCTTCAGCTTCAAACGAAAAGTGTTGATCAGCGGCCGAAGTCTCGTGGTCGGAATTCCTGTGGAATTGGCAGACCATATTCACCTGAAAGCCGGGACGGCCGTTAAAATACTGCCGGTGTCTAATGATGGGTTTCTCGTGAAGAAATTATGATTTCACAATAAGCACATTCCCCCTTCCCTTCTTAATCTTCTCAATCTTGCCTTTATGTTCTAATTCTGTCACGATCAAGCTCACTTTAGCTTCAGAAAGATACAACATCTCCTTCCGCAATTCTTTCTGGGT
>JAHFRS010000046.1 GCA_023266155.1 archaeon | reverse complement strand
CCCCAAAAGTTATCCTCTGACGCGAGAAAACTTGGCCCTTCAGGGCCGAGATGAATCGCGCTTGTTCTAAATTTACATTCCATTGTAAACTCTCATCACTTTCGTGCAGGCTGAGACTCGCTCTCTAAAAGCACTTGTAATTTTGGCTCTCGGAATAGATAGCCTGGGTATCCAATCCCTAGTAGCCCTCGTCTCACAATTGGGTGAGACTAAAAGTAGTCGGCCCCTCGTTTCGGCGAAAGCTGTTCTTGGGAGAAGCCCTCTGCTTTAGCTGAGGGAGTATTCACCCATAGTGTTTCTCACATTCCTTGTAAGCTAATAAATCATCGATAGTAACTTTTCCATTTGTCACCTTTTCTATCGCTCTTCCTATCTCTAGGCTGGGGACTCTACGGTAACATAGATAATTGGAGATAGCCGATTTGCTGGCTCCAATCATCTTAGCAAACTCAATGTGGCTTATGTTCCTCGATTCTAGGTATAACTTTAGATCCATGATCCTCCATAAATTTCGTATGTGTATATATTAACTGGTTATTTTTTTTCAGTCAAGAACACAAAAGTGTTTGACTAAATTCGGATAGGTCGATTAATATGGTGAGCATAAAAGATTCCCCCATCCGGCAAGACGGGGGAGTTGAAATTGAAAAACAAGGCGGCAAGCTATGTTAATCGTCGAAAAGTCTAGTCATTCTTTGGATTTATGTAAATCTGAAGAATTGAAATATCAAGTCTCACAGCTCAAATATCATCTAGAAAGTGTTCGCCTCTCGTTAAAAGAGGCTGTCCATCACATGAAAAAAACACGGCAACATGCCTCTGAAATCAAAGAATGCAATAAATTTTTTAAACACTAGGTGATATATGTATGATCTTGAATATGGATCTGAGATCGATATGGACCGTTTTGAAGAAGAGATGATAGAGCAATATGATGAGTACCGAGAAGAAACCTGCGGATGCTCCGGAGAGGAATGCGAATGTATGTCTCTCTCAGAATTCAAAAACAAATATATGAAAGAACTCGCTGAATATTGGGAAGGAGACGAACAAGACTATGAGGAGAATTACGCATGTTAGATGGAGTAATTTTTGAGAATTCTTTAGATTTTTGTAAGTGGTTCTATGAATTGAACCCCAATGAATCTTTAGACATGTCAGAGGCGATGACAATTTATTTTAATTTAGAAAAATATGAAAACTTAGGAGTGATGTGAAGCCTGTGGAAACAAATACAAAAATATACGCAGCACTTGTGAAAGCTAGGTCTGAATTTAAACCTGTTTTATTTGATAAAGTGAATCCTCACTTCCGAAATCGGTTCGCCTCATTGGCTGCCATTAATGATGCTGTAGTTGATGCTTTAGCAAAATACGGACTTATGACAATGCAACCTTGGAAACATCTAGAAAATGGAGACGTCATTTTGGAAACTGTTCTCATACATGAATCAGGAGAAAGTATCCGCTCATCTTGCCTCGTTAAAGCAGGCAAAACAGATCAGCAATTTGGCGCTTCCTGTACATACATGAGGCGATACCAATTATCTTCTCTATTAAATGTTGTGGGAGAAGAAGATGACGACGGCGAATCTGGTCAAGGAAGAATAAGTCCTCCTACTGATTTAAAAAATAAACATCCTCAAAAAAAGGGCTGTGAACCTTCCGATGATAACCCTTTAAGTGAAGAACAATACGACAAACTCGAAGTGCTTTCCATGGAGTTGAACGACAATGAGTATTTGAAGAAACTTAGCGAATACCTACAAGTTCCTTCTATTTTTGAAATAAAAGCCAAAGATTACGAAAAAACGATGAAATCTATAGACAAAAGGATAAAGGCAAATGAATCATCAAGAGTGGCTTGAGTGGCGTAGAAATGGTATAGGTTCGTCCGATGCCCCTATAATCATGGGGGTAAGTCCTTGGAAAACTCCTTACCAACTATGGGAAGAAAAATCATTTGGCGTGACGGACCAAGTAGAAAATCCATCAATGACTAGAGGTAAAAATCTAGAAGAAGTGGCTAGAAAAGAGTTTGAGAAAGAGATGAATACCATCGTCTTTCCAAAGAACGTACAGCACGAATTAGCTGCATGGGTGAGAGCTTCTTTGGACGGGATTGATTTGGAAGGAAATGTGATGGTAGAGATAAAATGCCCCAATAAATCAGATCACCTGCTCGCCTTGTCAGGAAAGATCCCAGATAAGTACTTCCCTCAACTTCAGCATCAAATGATGGTCACTGGACTTCCTGGAATGTACTATTACAGCTTCGACGGGAAAGAAGGGATTTCCGTTGAGGTAGAAAGAGACTGTAGGTACATAGAAACTTTGTGGAAAGAAGAACAAAAATTCTGGGATATGGTTCAAAACATAACCCCTCCTGAAATGACGTCGAAAGACTTCACTTGTCTAGAAGGGGACGAAAAATGGAGAACAGCTTCTCTCAAGTGGAAGGAAAAATCGGAAGCACTAAAAGAAATTGAGAAAGAAGAAACTTTTTGGAGGAATGAGCTGATAGCCTTGTCAAAAAATAAGTCTTCCGAGGGGAACGGCATCAAACTGCAGAAGTCTACTTGCAGGGGAAATATCGACTACAGACAAGCATTCTCTAGCTACTTAGAAGACATGAAAAAAGATTATCCCGAGATATCTTTTCCGAGCATACCTTGGGATAACTACAGAAAAGAGGCTTTCACAAAATGGTCTATAAAGTGTATACGATAATCACCAATCTCTCTGAGAAATAGATGGTACTCCCAGGCGCCTGGGAGTTTTACTGAACCTTAAACGTCTCCTCAGAAACGCGATCGAGTCTTTTATGCATATCAAGAATGGCGATTTCCATTTCATTGTACCTAGCAAAAAGACCCCTTATGCTTTTTGTGATATTTTTTTTAAATTGCTGTTCCTCCATGTTTTGTTGGAGGATCTTTTCATTTGCGAATAAATCAAACTGAACAATTCTTCCAGACATATAGTCACCTGATCCAATACTTTTGTTTCATGCTATCTTTAAAACGGAAGAATGTATCACAGGGAAATTATTTGCGCCAAATGAAATTTTGTGAACAAAGTATAAAATAAAAAAGCCCCAGACCCCCCCCCAAAGAAGGACCTGAGGCAAATGATACGCCCCAGACCCAATAAAGGGGTGAGACACAAAAAAAAACGTTCTACTTAGCGGTGGAACGGGAGTGATCTTAATCTGAGTTATACATTAACTCCAAGATAAAAGAAAACTTTAATTTCTGGAAGGGTCTGGGGCTCCTAAAATACAAAGGAGACCATCATGAACATCTTAGATTTGATCAACGGAAACAACTACGGTGTCTTTAATAGAAAAATCGCTAAGGCGATTGGTTTGAACACCTCAATAGTGTTCTCTGAGTTAGTGGACAAATTCCAATATTTCCAAAACAAAAATTCACTTGTTACACTAAAAAACCAAGATGGAGAGTGGTTTTATTTAACCGCAGAAACAATCGAGGAGCGAACCACTCTTAGTGAAAAAGAACAACGACCCTGCATTGAGAAGCTAATATCCCTGGGATTCATAAAAAAAGTCCTGGCAGGTCTCCCATCAAGAAGATATTTCCAAATAGATTATATAAAAATATGTGAGTTTTTCCAAGATAAAATAAATTCTACTATTTTGGCCCCTGGGCCAAACTTGATTGGACAAAAAGTACAAACTGTTTTGGCCCCCAGGCCAGCAATATATAAAGAACCCGATAAAGAACCCGATAAAGAAAATAAGAAAAAGAAATCGCCGGTGGCGACACCAATCGTCCTAAATTCAGAAACGAAGAAATTCGAAGGGATCAAGGAAGAGGACATAAAAAGATGGCAAGATACCTTTACGGCTGTGAATGTTCGCAAAGAGATCCAGGAAGCCCTTATTTGGGCTTTAGGCGAGCCTAGGTCGAATTATCGCAAGTCTCTGAACACTTGGATGAAAAATGTAAACAAGGCCCATATATCGCCTCTTACGCAGTCTAAAGAGGTTTCTGTTCCAGCAAGTGAAGATGAAGTCAGAAGAAATCGAGAATTCGCAAAACATTGGGAAAATCAATTCGAGAAAAACCCCAAAAATCAGTATGGTGTTCAGGCAAAACCATCACAAGTCACATTCATTTTTCCTAATGGAGAAGGATATTCAGTAGAATATAATTTAAAAACAGAGGAGTTTTTAAAAAAATGCAAGAAAGCAACAACGAGGCTATGGCCAACGAGCTAGGGTTTTCAGTTGAATCAGCAAGATGCGTTGATAATATTTTTAATGTTTTATTTTTAGATATTGTTCTCCTCAACGTTGAGGAGAAAACCGCCAAAAGCAGATGAAAAAACCTAAATGGCATAACTTCACTAACCAACTCCCTTTAGACGACTCAGCAATCATGATTATTGACCATGAAGGGAACCGAGCATCCGGCATTTGGGAGAACAATAATTTCAGCAACGCCCAGATGTTCCCCATAGGAATTCCGGTTAAGTGGACGTACATTGAAGTAATTATTACTTGCGGAGAAATAGAGAGTTGTAGAATATTTTACGAAAATGGTGAAGAGATTAATTTTGAAGATCTATACGACTTTAACGAGCCGATCAAGGAGAAAAAATGAATATCACAGAATTTTATGAAAGCTACAAATGGTTGAGAGGGATTTGCATAGCCGTGGCGGTTTTAGGGATGTTGGTATTTGCCATAGAGGGTTATTGTTACACTGTGGAAGCTGAGTATGCAGGACCTGGAAGTGAAGCAGAGAGACTAAACGACTCTTGCCGAGATAGAGATAATAGGGACGCATACGACAGGGTAAATGAAGGGTCTAGAGATCAAAGGGATGTAGACAGAGCCTCGGCCTACGAGCGAGACCATGGCGCTTGAAAAGTACTTTTACCAAATAATGGCGGTATTAGTCATAATTATGGCTTTTTTCCTTGTTAAGAAGTATTACGAAACTAAAAAGGATAACCTGTCAAATGAGCAAAAAGAAACTATCGATTATTGGAAAAAGTGCGTTTAGTTTAATTGCCTTGTGCGCTGTTCTCTTGGCGTCTGATATTTATTCTGAGGACAGGAAGCCCGAGAATTTTGATGCTTGGAAAATGGCGTATTTTGGGAATCTGGAACAGGTTAAAGGGATATATATCGCAAATTGGTATGCAGAATATCCCACCATAGAAGAGGACCTCAAGAAGAACTTGTTGAATCAACTTCTGCTCGCTTATGCATATTACAAAGCTGGAAATGACGAAGAGGCACTGTTCATGCTCAAAACCGTGAACTATTTGATTGAAGATGAGTTAATCGAACCGTGATTAATTCTTATTTGGAAAGCTAAAGTATACTTCTTATAGATTGGACTTCTTTCTTTAGTTTCTTAATCTCGTAAAGGAGAAGCACGGATAATTCTTCATACTTGACAGAAAGAACTTCTCCTTCTTTGTCTTGCGTTACTAAAGATGGGAAAAGAGAAACGACTTCTTCCTCTACCAGCCCGAAGTGAAGTTTCTTTGATTCATCAGACGTATAAGTGAACGAAACTGGACGAAGGCTTGTGACTTCATTTTTGAAGTCCAAATCTTCTATATTCTCTTTGATGTCGTGGCCTGAAAACATAGTATTTACCAAATTAAACGTATTCTGTGATGAAAACAACCCCATCTGCTCCAGCTCCCCCAGCATCCTGAGTACTGTTTAGTGTGAGTCCGCCTCCTCCCCCACTTCCGTAATTTAAACCAGCGCTTCCAGAGCCATGGCTTCCGCCGTTGCCGGTTCCAGCTGCATTGGGATTTCCAAAGAAACTGGTCCCTCCTGTGCTTCCAACTCCGTACGTTACCCCAGTCCCAGAACCCGTTAATCCTGACCCTCCGGCTATATTTATGTCGCCACCAGAACCGATTCCTCCGCTGCCAGAACCTCCTAATCCACTAGAAGCAGTATTGCCCGCGCCTCCACCTGTTGCTGAAATGATAGCTCCGACAGAAGTGGTTCCACCTGCAACTCCGTTATTGGCTCCAGCTGCCCCTCCAGCTCCTCCTGCACCAATAGTCACCGTTTGAGAAGTGCCGATTGCTGCTGCCGTCACAACTTTTCTGGCATAACCACCGCCTCCTCCTGCTCCTGGAAGAGAAGCTGTAGCTGCAGTTTGAGACCCACCACCACCGCCTCCTCCTCCTACTAGTTCAATAATGCAATATTTCATTCCAGTAGTGGGAGTGTAGGTCCCACTACTGGTAAAGACTTGAGAAACAACCTTCGTGAAAGCTGTCTCTATCAAAGGGGACAGAGTGGTTGTGTTTATTTTTGAGGAAGCAGCAGAAAAGACATCATTTCCATATGTTAAAGTTCCTGCTCCAGTGATGGCGTTTGTATTTGTTGATGAAACAGTAGAATCAGTTAAAACCAAAGTGGAGCCCACACTTATTGCAGAGGCAGTCCCAGAGGAAAAAAAACAATTATAGGCGACATTAGTACCAGACCCACCGACAGTAAGCGGAGTGATATTTAAAGCTCCTGGATTTATGTCGACATGCCATAACCCCAGTCCTCCTGTGCTTGAGTTAGTTAAGGTTCCGTCGATGTGTGTATAATAAATATTCACGACGCCAGCAGACTGAGTGGTAGAGGTGAGAGAGGATCCAGTATTCCCCATGTAACAATATGAAAAAGAAAGAGAGCCAGCGCTCGAATGTGAATAATATGTAATTCCAGTCGTCCCTAAGTCCACTTTAGAATTTGTAATATCTATTACAGCAGAGCTAGAAGAAGTTGTAAAAGAAATACCTGTATTATTTGAACAATTTAAATAACATCCGGAAAGACTTACGATAGAGGCTGCAGATCCAGTCACGGCTAACAAAAAGTCAGAGTTCGTCTGCAACCTAATTCCTGAGATAGAGACAGCTCCAGCCCCAGTGAATGTGGCTTTTCCGACGATTGTGACGTTTGGCCTTAAAGCATCACAGACATAAGCCGCCAAATCTACTCCAATCTTCAGCGTCAGATTTTCTGTGTAAGTCCCTGGCATAATAAAGACTGTTTCTCCTGAGGAAGCCGAAGAAATAGCGGCGGCTATGGTAGTATGGGTACCTAGACCGGCTGTAGCATTAACTATCCACTTAGCCGTTCCGAAGTTATTGTCGCCAGTCGTCAGTATAGTTGGCATAATTTATCCTTCATAAACTTAAAAAAGTCTTAACTGAATTTCTATAATGTTTTAAGCAATATAAAAGAAAGATCCATTCTGGAAATTCAATTGTTTTTGATTGTGCTCTGTTTAATAAATCCACCGTCTTGTTGGAAAGAATGGCTGAGTAGTTTATTACCCTGGGGGAGGCAACAAAAATTCCTGCCAGACTCCATGTGTGGCCGACTGTGTCGTTGACCTCATTTTTGGTTGACAAGTCAACTACTGTATTAGTTAATAAAGCCATAGACGTCTCTTAAGTTATATTCCATGCCCCAACGGGGTTAGCTTCACAGAACCAAGTCGTACCAGAGGTTCTATATACGAGGACTACTGAATCCCCTCTCTGAGTATTTACTGCAGTCCCGCCGGCAGCAGAGAGAGTTGTTCCAAAACGAATCTTCTGAGATCCAGCTGCAGTAATCGTTAATAAATTTGTCGTGTCTACAATATACTTCACAGTATCTCCCTCTGACGGAGAGGCTGGCAGAGTGGAAGTGCAGGTAGTTGTGATGAAATACCCATTCTCAGCCGCCGCTGTCACCGTTCCGGAGGTATCCGACCAAGCAAAGCCTCCTCCTATGATCGTAACAAAACCATTAGAATCTACTGCGAAATTGGAAGAACTAAAAGAAGATAGGCCAATTTTAGTTGCATCAGTCGAAGCGATGGCTTGCGACTTCTGTATATTCACTGTCAGAGTGCTTGAAGCCCCGGCTACAGCAACTGGTGTCGTCCCAGCAGACGAAGTTCCGCCGAGAATATTAATATTATTTGCCGTTGGAGATCTGGCGCCTCCAGAATCCCCTGTCAGTGTCTTAATAAATCCAGTAGTGGCGGCTGATACAAATCCGTTAGCGTCTACAGTAAAGTCAGCAGAGTCGAAATGGGAAAGTCCATTATTAGTAATGGAGGTCGAGGCAACTGCGGAGCTAATCTGAGCTTCTACTGTAAGAGAGTTTGCAGCGGAACTATTAATCGTTATTACACGAGTGCCGAATGTTCCAGTGGGATATTGACCACCAGTCATTGTAAGGAGGCCGGCTGCCGTTGGAACGACAGGATTAGTTCCTGCTCCAGTAGTTGTGTCTACGGCAATAGAGTCTATGGCTATTGTTCCGCCTGATAGATCTAGAGTAATGTTCGGAGAAGAATATCCAATCGTCAACGTTCCATTTGGGGAGGTTAAAGACCCTACAAGAATGGCAGGGGATCCTCCTGTCCCAATAGGAAGTTGTCCAGATGACGACACTTGAGGCAATACTGGCTGAACTCCTCTAAAGTCCCAGTTATTGGCATATACTGTTTCGTTGTCGAAGCCACTCATTATACCACCACATATGTT
>JAHFRS010000133.1 GCA_023266155.1 archaeon | reverse complement strand
CGACGATACCCTGTTGTCCCGGCAGAGAATGATACTTCTGCTCTAAAGCCGCGATGCGTTGCACAGGACCTTTCGGACAGGGTTCGTTTTTACAAACGTAGTATCCCATCCCTAACCCCGCGGCTACCGCGACGATATGTGACATTATTCCCATGTTAATTCCCCCCTGATGGTTTTACAACGATGTGGACTCCGTACGCTTTTTGCAGCCGTTGCACCCAAACATCAAGGCCCTGTTGCTTGAGAAGCTGCTCTTGGGCCACATCTGAAAGCCGCGGCTGAACTTTCTGCGCCAGCGCCGTCAAATCTTCCGGACCTAATCTCTCCACTGCCTGTAACATCTGAGTATAACGTTGCCGCTGACGAGTTTCAGCAGTAAGATATTTATCCAATACTCCTTCAATGTCGACGGCGAGATGCTGCACTTCCGCCTGACAGATCTCTTTCCTAAGATCCAATAAAGCCTGATTGACTTTTCCGCCCACTTGGCCGTAGAGCTGCTGCATCTGTGCCTTTCCCTGCAGTTCTAAATTGCCAAATAAATCGCCTAAGCGTTGTTTCAGGTCATTGAGACGATCATCGTATTTCCCGGCCACAATTTCATCAGAGTGCTGGTAGGCAAAGACAATTGCTCCTTCCTTGAGGTTATTCCAGTCGCGAATAAACTGTTCGGGAGTGCTGGGTTTAGTTTGCTGGTAGACCTGTTGCACGATTCCTTGCAGGTCGTTTGTAGCGCCGGGTGTCGCGAGATGAGTAGAGCTTTTCTCGGTGAGGAAAGATTTTATTTCCCCCCGGTAAAATGTACCCGCACCAACCGCTCCCACTAACGCCGTGGTTGCTAAGATTGTTTTCCATTTCATGAGAAGCTGGTAGTGGGAAGGGTATTTATGCTTGCGTCGCCTTGAGTCAGACAGGTGGTGTATAGATGATGACAACACTGGTTCTTATGTCCCGATACAATATCAAACGGGATGCGACTTACACCTGAACAGGAAATCGGCACAAAATTTGAAATCTGGATGGAACAGCTGCTGAAAGACAACGATTATCTACTGGTACGTCGGAATGTCCAATACTATCAATCTCGCTTTGCATATCGGCAAGTGGATCTTGAATATCAAGATCTGCACCTCTTCAATTCTCTGGTGATCATGGAGTTGAAGTATTCTCATCATCGGGAACTGCCGTTACAACTGCGGCGGCCCATCACCAAAGCCGGACAATTGCAAAGAATCGACACGGTTCTGGATGAAGTGGAAGAAAGAAGGTTGTTTGTCTCGGCCCGAAAAGCGGTGGTCGTCACCAACGGCTATTTTAGCCCTGAAATGTGGCAGGAGCTGAGGGATTATTCAAAATTAGAACTGTATGACCAGCGAAAATTAGCACTGTTAGACCGGGAAAGGCGGGGACTGATAGATTTATTTCAGCCGAGAGGGGGGATTGAGGAACAAATCCGACAGATTGATCTTCATAAATATCAAAATAAGAAACTATTCCGGGTAAAAATGAAGTAAGAAACTATGGGGAGATTGCTTTCTGTTAGCCCGTCCTTACTCCCGCCAAACATTTATCAAGCAGCTCATTATTTCTCCAGTGATGCTCTCATCACAAAAACCAAAGAATGAAAAAGCCACTTTCGCCGCCGGCTGTTTCTGGGGTGTGGAAAGAGTATTTGCCAACGTATCTGGAGTGATTTCAACCGTCGTAGGCTATATCGGAGGAACAACGAAAAATCCCATCTACCAACAGGTCTGCACCGGCACTACCGGCCATGCTGAAGCAGTAGAGATAGTCTTTAATCCGGCCATCATCAACTTCACAAAACTGTTAGACATCTTCTGGCAGTGCCACGATCCTACTACCATGAATCGTCAATGGCCGGATGAGGGAACGCAGTACCGCTCAGCCCTCTTTTATCATTCTGAAGCACAGAAAAAAGTAGCGTGGCAATCAAAACAGCAATGGCAACAGAAGTTTACCCGACCAATCGTTACGGAAATCGTTAACGCCGGGTCATTCTATCCGGCGGAAAGATATCACCAACATTATTATAAAATGCATCCCAGAATTTGCCTGAGATGAAACTCCTGTTAGTCTATCCACCGTTCTGTGCGCCGACAATCATGCCCTATTCTATTTCCTACCTGAAGAATTTTGTGGAAAATAATCTTAAGATCACGGTTAAAAACCTTGATCTCAACGCCAAATTTCACCGGCAACGATTTCCTGAATTCTATCTGCAAGTGCAAACGAGTACTACCGCTGCGAAATACGCACAAGTACTGGAAAAGTTTGAGAATACCGCACGTGATGTCTATGCTCTCAATCACAAAAAAGTGATTCACGATGAAAGTCCAGAGTTGCTGCAGGAGATGATAGAATTAATCTGCCATGAGCAGCCTGATATTGTTGCGTTCAGCTTTGTTTATAACAGTCAGGGATTTTATGGCAAAGTCCTGCTGGAAGAACTTTCACAACGAGGAATTAAATGTATCATCGGTGGTCCAGCAGTCCATGGCCAATTAAAGCATCCTAACCTTAAGAATGAAGTTGAATTAATGAATTGGCTGGCAGCAGCTGGCGCAAAGCTCAAGTATCAAGAGGAACATTATCATGGTGGCACCATTCCCGACTTTCGTGATTTTCCGGCAGAAGACTATTTATCCCGAGCCCGAGTTGTCCCTATCAAAACCTGCAGCACCTGTTTCTATAAACTATGCGCCTTCTGTACTCATTATGCTGATGTGCCCTATTTAGAGTATAACCTTGAAAATATTCGCACGACGATCATCCAAAGTGGCGCCAAACATGTCTGCTTCATCGATGATATGATTTCGCGGAACCGGCTATTAGAACTTGCTCAAATACTGGCACCTTTGCACATTACCTGGTGGTGCCAATTACGGCCGACAAAAGATCTGCTGGGCTTGTTTCCACAATTATACTCCTCAGGCTTACGTTCAGTCGCCTGGGGGATTGAATCAGGCAGTCAACGCATCCTTAATCTCATGAAGAAAGGAACTCACGTTGAAGATGTTTCATTGATCCTTGCTCAAAGCCATATTGCGGGAATCAAAAACATGGCTTATGTGATGTTTGGTTTTCCTTCTGAGACTAAAGAGGAATTCATGGACACCATTCGTTTCTTACAAGATCATTCACCACACATCGATTTGGTAAGCACCAGTGTCTTTGGCCTGCAATCTCGCAGTGTGATGTACCTTCATCCACAGGAATTTGGTATTAGCGTGCAAAGGCAGAAACGAACAGTGTTGGATGATAAGATCACATATATCTCTAAAACCGGATTGCAACATGAGGAAGCCAAGAGGTGGAAGCGTAAATACAGACGTACATTGCGAAAGTTGAACAAGTTGCCAGGTGTCTTTGATTACTTTAAAGAACAGGTGTTGGTGTTTAGCTGACAGATGATTAGCTGATAGATGATGATTTTCTTTTCTAAACTGCTTTTCCTCTGCTTAAAACCAGCCCCTGACATTGACCGAAATCTTTATAAATAACTCTACAAAAAAGCCAGTACGTAACGTTAATAAGAGAATAGATGGAGGAATTGACTTATGGCACGAGCAAAAGAACATATTAACCTGGTATTTATTGGACACGTTGATCACGGTAAATCAACGACGGTAGGCCGACTGCTGTTTGATACGGGA
>JAHFRS010000045.1 GCA_023266155.1 archaeon | reverse complement strand
TTCTGGTGCATCCACAGGAATTCATGAGGCTTGGGAATTGCGTGATAGAGAGAAGAAATGGCAAGGATTGGGAGTGGAAAAGGCAATTGGGAATATCCATACAACTATTGCTCCCCTGCTGCGCGGCGTTGATGTTACAGATCAAAAAAAGATTGATCAATTGATGATCAAGAAAGATGGAACTGAAAATAAGAAAAAATTAGGGGCGAATGCAATTCTTGCGGTGTCCTTAGCTTGTGCCCGTACCGCTGCTGCCTCAAAAGGCATAGAATTATATCAATATCTCAATCTGCTGGTAAAGCCTACACCTGCATTAAGCTTGCCGCGTTGTTTCTTTAATATCATTAACGGGGGAAAACATGCTGACAACGAGCTGAGTTTTCAGGAATTCATGATTGCGCCAAGAATGAAATCATGTGCTGAAGATCTTCAAGCTGCCAGTGAAATTTATCATTGCTTACGAAAAGAACTGCATACAAAATATGGAAAAGGCAGCACCAATGTGGGAGATGAAGGTGGTTTTGCGCCAGAACAGTTCAAGAATGCTACGCAAGCGCTTGAGATGTTGATGAAAGCAATTAAAGAGGCAGGTTACTTGGGAAAAGTTGATCTGGCGATGGATTGCGCAGCATCGGAGTTTTATCGCAAAGGAAAGTATCGAGTTGATGGAAAGTTACTGAATACACAGCAGTTGATGGACTATTATCTTTCATTAATCAACAAGTATCCGATTATTTCGATAGAAGACCCCTTTCATCAGGATGATTTTGACGCGTTTGCCCATCTACGGCGAAGAACTCCGGCGCAGATAGTAGGAGATGATTTAACGGTCTCAAATGTGAAACGATTACAGCAGGCGATAAAAGTAGGGAGTATTTCATGTATATTATTAAAAGTGAATCAGATCGGGACATTAACGGAAGCGCTGGAAACTGTAAAATTAGCGTATGAACAGGGCATTACGGTGATGGTATCGCATCGCAGCGGAGAGACAGAAGATACATTTATTGCCGATTTGGCGGTGGCTATCGGCTGTGGGATGATGAAAGCGGGAGCACCGTGCCGGGGAGAAAGGACAGCGAAATATAATCGGTTGCTGAGGATTGAGGAGGGAGTTGAGAAAGAGAAATGCAAAAAATAATTTATAATCCTGATCTTGCTTTAGATTCTTGAAAAAAAACGTATCCGGCATTTTTCATTTTCAATGGAAGGAGATCTCTTTTATCTACAATCCCTCTTTTAATGAACAAACCCAGAGTTTTAATTTCCCCCTGATAGTAATACGCTTTATCCAGGCTGGCTATTCCCCCTATGACACGATTTGTGGAACGGGTAGCCTCTTTTTTAAGATAACTTACTCCCTCCACCATTTCCGAAATACCTATTTTTTGTTTTAGCTCCTCTACTTTCTGTTTGGGCAATCCTGCCGGAAAACCATTTTCATCAAAAACAGATAATCCAAAAACAGCCGGACCAAATAATTCTAACACTTCTTTCTTTGTATAGCCGATAGCTTCAGGGTACTTTAGTAATGCTGCGGGATATTTTAAAATGTAGGGCTTCTCTGTATCTATATATTCCCATAATTTTCTCGCGGCAGGAGATGTTTCTTTTCTATCGATAATTACAGGAGCCCGACGGAGAGCTGCCCAGGATAATACTAATTCCAGGAAGAATAGTCCCATTCCGGGTTTGGCAGCAATTCTCAAAATCTCATATGCTCCTAAAAAGACTTCTTTTCGGTGTCGTGTTGGCATTTCACAATAACCAACAATAACGTGATCTACCATTCTATTTTCCAAATAATCCACCGAGTTGCTCCCAAATCCTGAAGAATCAGGAATCCTTCTTGCTTTCTGTCTAAATTCTGCACCTTCTCTCTTGGCAATTTCTCTCATTTCGGGATTAGGACTATTACAGCGTTCTAAAAAGAGGTCGGTGTTTTCCATTTCCTTACGAAGTTTATCCTGGTCGTACAAAACAATAATACCCTCATAATCCTGAATCATAATAGCAAGTGATTCCAGCTGTTGATACCCGGTAATTTTACTTTTCATTTTTTTTATCTTTCTGCTCGCAGACATCAACTGATTTATGACAGCCTCGAAGGCCAGATCGTTATGTATAGCTTCTTCTATCAATACTTGTACTCCTTGCGATTTCTCTTTATCTTTCGGATTTTTTTGTATTTGTTTTAAAGCAATCTCAATCTTTCCGCCTCTGGCTCCTAATCTCTCCAGTTTTGCATTATAGATTCTCGCCTGGTTAAGCAAACCACTAATTTCTTTTGTCTCGGCATAAGATAATTCCCGGCTAATTTCTATAAAAGTTTTCTCTAAAATATTGAAATTGCGCGCGCTTTGATATTCTATACGTTCTTCACAGCTAAAGATACCAGAGCGAAATCTTCGCAGTATGCTGCTAATTTCAGTCTTAATTCTTTGCTCATTAGCATTGTTAACGATAATACTTATTTCTGTTAACAACTTTTTAAACTCAATTAATTGCCTAATAATAAACCTCACTTGCTTTTTCTCCATATTATGTAATTCCATTGTATTCAATCTAATATCTGTTTCTTATATAAAGATTTTTGTTAATTTAATCCGGAGTTTTATTCTTATAAAATAAATCCAATAGTTCTTCTTTGAGTTTAAAATGGTAGCTTTTA
Organism: archaeon; assembly: GCA_023266155.1. GTDB lineage: Archaea > Nanobdellota > Nanobdellia > Woesearchaeales > GW2011-AR9 > JAHFRS01. The sequence goes on along the minus strand of JAHFRS010000045.1, from coordinate 5,887 downwards.
AAAACTTCTTTCTTTTCCTTGCCATCCATGGACGAAGAAACCTTCCTACAGGCCTGCCGGAATAAAGATTATGCTCCTGTGGCCATTATACACTTTACCTCCGCTCTGGCCCTCGCCAAACCAGAACTCCTGTCTCAAAAACGTCTCTCTGGTGAAGCGGTTTTTGAACAAAACCAATATTAAAATTGTTGTTGTTGATGATGATTTAACCGTTACCAATGTCGCCAGAATAAAAAAAGTGCTGCAACAGGGAAGCTGCACCTGCCTCCTGCTGAAAGTAAATCAAATCGGCACGCTGACGGAAGCGTTAGAGGCCGTGCGATTGGCGTATGCACATGGCTGGAAAGTGATGGTGTCTCATCGCAGCGGGGAGACGGAAGATACATTTATTGCTGATTTAGCAGTGGCTATCGGCTGTGGGATGATCAAAGCCGGAGCACCGTGCCGGGGAGAAAGGACGGCGAAGTATAATCGGTTGCTCAAGATTGAAGAAAGTTTAAATTGATTGAGTAGGCTTTAATATTTCATTAATTTCAAATATGGATAATTTTGTCAAGATTCATTGAGCTAAAGCTGCTATCTCTTGTATCAGCCGACGGCGCTTTTCATCCGAAAGAGGCTTTGCATCAGGTAGTTCCATTAAATAATCTGTAGTGATAGAAAACTCTGCAACTTCCGGTCCACCTGGAATGTAACTTTTATGTCCATCGTGGGGTTCCGTTTGATAATCTTCTCTGATGGTAAAACCTGCTACTTCTGACCGGTATTTTGACATAGGGATAGATAAAACCTTAAAGTATTTAATACTTATGTTCTGTAACTATTCCCCTTATTCTCCTGAATTTTTCATGGGCAATTATTGATTACTCGGTTGAGATGAATAGGGAGAGATAAATTTTGCGTTATCACAAAGATTATAAATAAGTCATTCTTTTTATGATTCCATGCTCAAATTAACTCGACGAGATTTATTGATGGGGTTAGGCGGGGCAGCTGCGACGCTAGGAATTTCTAAAAGTCTTTCTTCTCTGACGAAAGAAGAATATGAAGTGGGTAAATATGGGCCAATTGAGTTGATCGCCTTAGAAGCGGAACAGAAAAACCATGGCCTCTTCAATCCATCTCTTAGTGAAGATGGCAGTACTCTCTGTTATTTTGAAAGTAATCCTAATTGGACTGTGAAATTTGGTGATTATGTTCGTTATGATTATGATCAGTCGCAATTGCAGGTACTTGAATCACCCGGAAGAAAGAAAAAATTTGTTCTCAATCCACCATTTGGCTGGTCATGGGATTCTCGAGTAACTCCTGCTTTAACGGATCGACATCTGGCAGTAGCTTTATTTCAGTATTCAGCAAAACCCAGACAGATACAAGGAGCTGTTGAAATTGCTGCTGCTCTCAATGATATTCGTGATGGAATTGGTGGCATAGGAATTTATGATATTGTTACGGGACGAATGCAGAGAGTAATTCCACTGAAAGAAAGGCAACGTGTAACAACATTAAAAAGTTCCAAAGATCATTTGGTTGCTGCAATTGATGTTCCTGCTATTGAAGATGGAAAGCCCACCATGCTTGAAGGCCGAGTCTATAATTTCTTTCAGTCGGTAAATCCGCAAATCTTTTCTAACAGATTAGACAATTACAAGAATAATAATGGGGATGTTATTGACGTTTCGCAAGGCTATGTTGTCTTTACCTATTGTCAATTACGTACCCCCGGGGAAATTACCAAAGACGTCTTCGTATACGATATTGCCAGAACCACCTCTTACCAACTCACAAATAATAGCCCTCAACATTTCATTGCTAACGGCCCCGAAGATGTAAAAATAAGCAGAGGTAGAGTATTGTATTTGAATATACCAGAACAAGAAGGACCAGCACTCCCACAATATATCGCTCATCGAATTAGGGAAGATGGCGTGATTAATCTAGACCAAGAAAACGTGGTGGCACGGTGGCTGAGCCAAGGGCATAATTTTTATGAAAGCGTTGATTTAACTTTAGATGGCGATGCCTTTGTGATTAATCATTGGGCAAAAGAAGTGGAGTTGATGAACAGCAATGGCCATCACCCTCTCAAGATTCCTCTCTCCAAATGTGATTACACTCCTTTGGTTGCTGCCGATGAAGAGGTAAGAGCTGTCTTTAGCACAAGAGCAAGTCAAGATGATCAAAAAGACAAAGCGTTTGTGGTGCAGTACAGGCGTTCATAATTTTTTTAGCCGAAGATTTTAAAAACATCTTTCTTTTCCCCATCTGTATGGACGAATCTGAATTTTTGCTGTTCTGTAAGAATAATGGATATTCGGCAAATGCCGTGAAGCAATTTCAGACAGCGGTAATGCTCAGTAAACAAGAACTGCATGGCAAAGAACGGCTGAATCACGACTCATATTTTGACCATAATCTGCGGGTAGGAATCATTCTTGCGGAAAACAAGGCAGATCCTGAAACGGTCGTAGCTGGTTTATTGCATGGTTTGTTCTACCTGCGGGAAAAAATTATTTCCGTGTTTGGCCAAGAGGTCTGGTCGTTAGTCATCGGCGGCGAGGAAATCAAGAATCTCAAGTCAAAAAATATCCATGCTGAAGCAGAAGGTTTGCGGAAGATCATTCTGGCCACCCTGCGGGACGTACGGATCATCTTGATAAAACTGGCGATAAAAATTGCTAATTTGCAGACGATTGAAGCATTGTCAGGAGAAGAACAGAAAAGAATCGCCAAAGAGACGTTAGAAGTCTATGCTCCATTAGCTTCTCGTCTGGGAGCAGAGCGGTTGAAAACACAATTGGAAGATTTTGCTTTTCGTGTCCTCAATCCCCAAAAATATCGGGAAATTGACACCTTTTTGGCAGAATCGAGAGAGGAGCGCGAAGACGCCATCGCTTTTGCCCTCCAGCAGATACATACCCTCTGCCGGGGGAAGGTAAAAATCATTAGGATCAAAGGGCGATCTAAGCATATCTATAGCATCTACAAGAAAATCTCTCAGCGGGGAGTGAAGCTGACGGACCAGTTTGACTTGCTGGGGATTCGTATACTTGTTCCGGAGGTGAAAGATTGTTATGTTGTACTGGGGTTATTGCATGAGCAATTTGAGCCACTGGAAGGGCGATTAAAAGATTACATTGCCAATCCCAAGCCTAATTTCTATCGGTCTATCCATACTTGTGTTCTGCTGCCCGGTGGTAAAATACTGGAAGTGCAGATTCGCACGCCGGACATGGATGAATTTGCGGAAGAGGGCATTGCTGCCCATTGGCGGTATAAAGGTATTAAGTCCGATCAAGCCTTTGAGAAGAAAGTAGCTTGGATTCGGGAAGTGCTGAATTTGCAGAAAGAGTTAGGGGGAAAAGAATTCCTCGATGCTGCTAAAATTGACATTTTTGGCGATGAGATCTATTGTTATACTCCCAAGGGTGATATGAAAGAGCTGCCGAAAGAGGCTACGGTGTTAGATTTTGCCTATAGTGTTCATGAAGAAGTTGGCAATCATGCCGTTGGTGGAAGAGTGAACGGGAAATTTGTTTCTTTTGACCATACTCTTCAGGCAGGGGATGTGGTGGAAATTGTGACGAATAAAAACCAGCGACCACGGCGCAGTTGGCTGAAAATAGTCAAATCCACAAAATCACAGCAGAAAATTAGGAAATCATTGAAAGAGCACGAAAAAATTGCTCCGCTTCATTATCATTTAATCAAGTCCATTAATACTGAGGAACAAGGGGTATTAATAGAATCTCCTGAATTTCCGAAAGCTGTTTGTGTCTTGGCTCAATGCTGCTCGGCGCTGCCGGGCGAGAACATTGTGGGGTTGGTGACCAAGCGAAGAGTCATTTCTGTCCATACTGCTGAATGCCGAGAAGCCTTGAAAGAAGAAGAGCGTTGGGTTTCAGTGCAATGGAAAGAATCATTCAGTCAGAAAATCCGTTTCTTTATCAATGCTGATGAACGCAGCGGGTTGCTGGCAGATTTGTTACATACTATTGCTTCCGCTGGATTTGAAGTAAAAGAAGCCAAAGCAAAATTGCTGGGGCCAGGCTATGCTGAAAGCTCTTTTTTAGTGGTGCCCAGAAGTCTTGAGAATCTGAAAGAGATGGTGCGGCGAGTGAAGAAAGTGAAAGGTGTCAAGAAGATTTATTTTGAGTGATGTTATCTCTCTTTAGAAGTAGACTTTTTAATATTATTTGATCACTACACTTAACTCTGGTCTTTCCCTCTTACATTCTTCCGCCAACAACCTGCGATGGCATTTTTCAGGATCTTCTTCCACACATAATAAAGTAATATCCCCCGTAAGAGCACGATGGGATAATTCTGCTACTTTCTCGTTTACATCTTCCCCTTGAAGATAAGCCCGATAGTGTGTTGCAAATTGTTCCCACGGCAAGCCTCGTTGGTAATAGTCTCCTACTAATCTTAAAGGGGGAGCTAGAATTCGCAGCCATTCATCATAACTCTGCTCTGAAATACGTAGATCTGGAGTCACGCCATCGGCGAGAGTATGTCTGCTCATCACTGAGATTCTTCTGCCAGAATGATTCTGATGATAGATGCAGCCGATGTATAAAGTCACGCTCATAAATGGGATTATCTTATTTGAAATAATTTCAGTTCTTTAAGCTATATATTTAATCATCTCAACCATTCGGCAGCTATATCCCCATTCATTATCATACCATCCTAACACCTGCACTAGTCTCTCATTGACTTTCGTAAATTCACTGTCAAGAATGCAGGAATACGGATTACCGATTATGTCTGAGCTTACTAACGGTTCCTCACTATACTGCAAAATTCCTTTTAACGATGTTTGTGCTGCTATCTGAAAGAGTTGATTGACTTGTTCTTTCGTTGTGTTTTTCTTGACCAGAGCAGTAAGAACAGTAAGAGAGCCATCAATCACTGGCACTCGCAACGCCATGCCTTCAAAATGCCCTTTTAATAGGGGAATAGCTAAAGGGACGGCTACTGCTGCTCCACTGGAATGGGGAATGATATTGACATTTGCAGCTCGAGCATTACGCAAATTCTTATCAGGGGCATCATGTAATTTCTGCGTGGCAGTATAAGCATGAGCGGTGGTAAAGAACGCGGTTTCTATTCCCAGATTATCCTGAATCACTTTCGTCATCGGTGCCGTGCAATTGGAGGTACAAGAAGCCATGGAGATAATATTGTCTGTCTTCTTATTATAGGTTTTCTCATTGACCCCCAATATAATCGTTTTAGTACTATCTTTGGCGTCAGCGCTGAGAATAACTTTCTTGGCTCCGGCTTTGAGATGTAGACCAGCAGATTCTTGAGTCAAGAAGAACCCCGTTGATTCCACCACAACATCAATCTTTAATTGCTTCCAGGGGAGTTTAGCAGGATCTTTTTCGGCAAACACTCTTATCTTTCTCTTTCCTACGATCAATGAATCACGAGTATAATTTACTTTTTCTGGAAAAGAACCATGGACCGAATCGTGATTCAGCAAGTGAGCCAGAGTTTTGGTATCGGTAAGATCATTGACGGCAACAAAGTTTATATTTTTATCGTTATATCCGGCGCGAAAGACTAACCTTCCGATTCTGCCAAAACCATTGATAGCTACCTTAATCATCAGGAACACCTCTTTATGCTTAGGAAGAAAGTTCTGGTATTTATTGGTTGCGGTACTTTTCTCGCAAAACTCTTCCATCCCCTTCTTTCAACCAAGAAATAAAACTATTTCTACCTCACCAACACACCATGCACCATTCCTTCCTGTCCTGGGCGGGAACTAATTCGTACTTTCCCTAGTTTAGTTTCCACCACGGCGCCTTTGGTAAAGATATTTCGCCGCACTAAGTTGGGATTAGCTGAGTTTTCCACGACATTAAGAATTTCTGTC
>JAHFRS010000044.1 GCA_023266155.1 archaeon | reverse complement strand
GGGAAAAAATGGTAACACAGAATTTAGGAAAGTTGGACAGAATCTTTCGGTTTGTATTAGGAGTAGCGTGGTTAGGGCCTTGGGCGCCACAGTTTCAGGCGATGTGGCTGAACTGGCTGGTGTTTGTAGTTGCCGTAATTGCCTTAATCGAAAGTTTCCTGGGCTGGTGTGCAGGACACACGTTACTGCGCATTAACAACAAGAACCAGTAAGAGAAAAGAAACAAAAAAAGGGGGCACGGTCTTTTTTTTTGTGAGTGATACTGCCCAGAGTTCGTCTCAAAATAATCTGCGGTGACGTATAGACTCGGTCGTGTCATTCCGGATACACGTACTGTGATGACTCGCAGTATCACTCACGTTTTGGACAGTGCCGAAGAGGGAAAAGGTATATAATTTAATCATATCTATTAGGGGTCACTTCGCACCAGACAGGTATTAGCCATGATTGATACAGAAAATAAGACTGCAAATCGTGATTTCTTTAGCCGTTGGGCTCATCGCTATGATCACCGATTCTTTCAATTCTGGATGAAACGTTTCCAAGATCCCGTGTATCAAGAGATAGATTTTACTAGAAAAAGTTCTCTTCTGGATATTAGTTGTGGCACGGGAGAATTACTCAAAGAATTGTCTGAGCAAAATAAACACCGGCGGCTGATCTTAAAAGGTCTTGATCTTACGCCAAAAATGGTGAAACAGGCAAGAAAGAAATTGTCTTCAATGGCGAAAATCTCTGTGGGGGACGTCCATCATCTTCCATTCAAGAGCAATTTTTTTGAGTACGTGACATCAACGGAAGCGTTCCACCACTATGCTGACCAGCACAAAGCCTTGAAAGAAATTGCCAGAGTGACTAAACCTGGCGGCAAAGTTATCATTGTTGATGTTAATTTTTTCTTCGGAGCAATTCATCGTTTATTTGAACGTTTTGAGCCAGGCTGCCAGAAAATGAATAACCGAACAGAAATGAAGCGATTATTTGAACAAGTTGGCCTCACAAACCTACAGCAGCAACGCAGCTTTTTATTTGCCGTGATGACGATCGGGATAAAATAATTACTTCTTCATTAAACTATCAATTTTCGCTGCCACGATAAAATCATTTTTAGAAAGGCCGCCAATGGCATGAGTGTATAACGTAACTTTTACCTTATTCCAGCTAAACAAGAACAGATCAGGATGATGGCCTTCTTTCTCTGCAATTTTCCCCACATTATTGACAAACTCCAATGCAATCTTGAAATTTTTAAACTGAAACTCTCGTTCTAGCTGTTTCCCATTGATCACTTTCCAGCCAGGGACTTCTTTCAAGAAAGGAGCATATTGGGGAGACATAAGTGGTTTTACTCCGCCTTCACAGGCGATACATTTTTGAAAGGTTAGTTTGGGCATGGGACTTCATTGAAGGTATATTTTATTTCACGTTACCAAGATGGCAAAAATAATGGCCAGCACGGCTTCCACGATAGCAAGAACGAGAAGGAGATTTTTCTTTCCCATAAACGCAGAGACACTTACCGCAGCAAGGTTCAGGATAATCACCGTCAACAATACAATTTGTAGGATCATGGTAACAACACCTTTTCAAGGATTGCCGAAACCACCGCAATTGTTCCGAGCACGACAGATCCCACCCAAATGAGTGTGGAATTGTTGAAAATAAAACCCAAGCCCATAAAACTAATGGCCAAGACTCCCACCATGATAATCACTAACCCCACGAGCAAATTGACACTCACTTGAGCTTTGGCATCCGCCATTTTTTTATTGAAAGCGATGGTGTTTATAAATATTTTTACCTGAAAAAGCACCTTCTCGCTATTTTTGAAAATTTGAGCTAAGTTCATACAACTCCAGCGGGATCCCGTCAGGATCTTTGAGAAAGCAATATCGTGCTCCACTTCCGCCAAGTTTAGCATCCGTGGTGGTAATATCCTTTTTTTTCAATTCCTCTCGTTTCGTCTCAATATTCTCTACTGCAAACGCCAGATGTTTTATTCCCAGCACATTCAATTTGGAAAGATTATCTTGGCGTTCAATCTGTTGTTCGAATTGCCATAACTCCAGTTGCATCTCGCCTAATTTGAGAAATATCGCCTTGCCTTTTAAATCTGGTCTTGCAAAGCTTTTGACTTCCATAAATCCAAGAATATCGTGGTAGAACTTAGTTGAAGTTTCTAGATTTCGAACGCTCAGGGCGATGTGGTGAAAGTGCATAGATAGTAGAGTGAAAAATTTGCCCTAGTTTTAAAGACTTGTGAAGAAAATTTAAAATCATAGGTTTTACGCCGCTTTTCCTACCGAAACTAATCGGGAAGCAAGATAAATTGGCCTTCCTATCAAATCTCTTCTTCCGGTTACATCGGCAGAAACATCCATTTTGGGAAGGAGGTAACTATTTTTTTCTGGAGCATCACCAGCAACCAGAACTTTCAGACCAGAGTCTAAGGTTATTCCATACAAGAATTTCCCTTCGTAGTGTTCACGGGCAGTATCAGTTGCACTACCCCAATAACAAGATGGTCTTCCTTGAGCCTCAAAATGTTCTGGATACGCTGCAGTCACATTCATTCGTTGTAAATTGTACACAGGAATTCTCTCTGTATATTTTTTATCTATAGCAACAGTAGTGACTCCTGCCCTTGAAGATGCAACGAAATGGTAAGGACCATCTTTAAAGGCATCCCAAAAAATTATCCTATCATTAAAGCCGTGCGATTCGTTATAGCGATGATCTGGAGCTATGAGCGCCACTCGAGATTTATCCGATAGTTCAATATCATATCGAGGAAGATACTCAAATTCTTTGTCTCCAGTACCGGTACTCACAATAGAAGCTATTTCATCTAAGGTTGGTTTGTAAATCATAGACAATTTTATTCTTTGAACTTTATAAAGATTATGAATTAAAGTGTGTGTCCTATCAAGAGTTCTCTGCTTTCTCAAATCTATTTCCCACCACATCCCAATCAATGGCATTGATGAAAGCTTTAATGTATTCCGCTCGATTCAATCCATAATCCAACATGAAAGCGTGTTCAAACACATCCATGATTAACAGGGGAACAGTGCCGATTAAATGCCCAACATCATGCTCATTGATCCAGGTATGAAATAACTTTTTACTCACCGGATCATAATTCATAATCACCCACCCGATACCACGCATACTTCCGGTGGCCACAAAGGCCTGCTCACACCCCTGCCCGGAACCAAACACGTCCGCCATCTTTTTATAGAGGGGAGAACTTTCCGGCAAAGTTTTCTTAGTTTTGCTCATATTGCCAAAATACAATTCATGCAATCTCATGCCATTGAATTCCCAACCAAATCTTCTTTTTAGCTCGGCAAATTCGGGCGTTGCGGTTTTTCCTTCTTTGACCATCATCATTAACGTATCCAGAAGTTTATTGGTATTGGTGACATACCCTTGATATAATTTAAAATGGTTCTGTAATAATTGGTCGCTAAATCCCGCGAGTCCTAACAGCTGGTCAAAGTTTTGTGGTATGTATGTCATAGGTATCTTCCATTATTGAGATGAAATATATCGGACAAAGTATGAAAATAAAACCGCTAACAGAGTTAACATCCAGTCGAGTCCGGAAAAACACTGGGTACTGATCGCACGCGTAAAAATAAAAAGGATAACTCCCCAATTAACGATTTCTGAAAAAATTACTAATTCATCTACCATTTGGCTGTCAAAACCCCATAAATGGCAATAGCTATGACTATGGATCCCATAATCCAGGCCAATGCTCGTAGTAATTGTTTACCATTCATTTTATGTTCTGTTCTTCCGGATATATTTAAATCTTCCCCACCAAATCCAATCCTGGCCTTAACGTTGCTTTCCCCGGTTCCCAGTTAGCAGGACAAACTTCCCCCCCATGCTCACGCACAAACTGCGCAGCCTTGACTTTACGCAACAATTCCATACTGCTGCGGCCAATACTGTTATCATGTAATTCAAATGCTTTCAGTATTCCATCTGGATCAATGATAAATGTTCCCCGTAAACTTAATCCTTCCGATAAGATATACGTTCCGTAGGCTTTACAGATCGCTCCCGTGGGATCAGCAATCATGGGAAATTTGATTTTGGCAATGGTGGGAGAATTATCAAACCAGGCTTTATGCACAAAAACTGTATCAGTGCTAACGCTGAGAATCTCCACATTGATTTTTTTGAATTCTTCATACTTGTCAGCCAGATTCCCAAGCTCCGTCGGGCAGATAAACGTAAAATCGGCAGGATAAAACACGAGTGCCACCCATTTCCCGCGGTAGTCATTGAGGCTGATAGTTTTAATTTCGTTGTTCTGAAACGTTTTCGTCACGAATCCTGGTGCCGGACTGTTAATATTCAGTTGTTGATCCATGATTTTGTCCTCCTAAAATTTAATTTCTACTGTCCCCTGCTCAATTTTTGCCTGGCAGCAGAGCCGTTGTTTCCCCTGCAGCCCCATTTCCTGTTCGGCCAGCGAATACGGGGCTAAATTATCAAAGCCCTCTTCGACTTCCACTAAGCACGTGCCGCACATCCCGGCATGGCAGCCGAAAGGCACGCCTAATTCTTTGGCATAATCAAGAAGCGGATTGCCGTCAGGAACGTCCACGACTCTTTGTGATGTTTTTAATATCGCCATCAGGATTGATTTTCCGCCTTTTTCTTTAAATAACTTATGGTACTAAAAAAATTTCTGCAGAATAACCCGTTTAATTCGCCCGCTTTTATATTTCGCCGGAAGGTAGGATGTAATTCTGACCAGCTGTGGGTGTAATCCCAAGACGGCTAATTTTCGCCGCAGTTCCGCCTCTGGAACGTTATGGTCATAGCCTAAACAGACCACATCGGGCTTTTTCTGAAGAATGATTTTAAGGTGGTTGTCGGGGTAGCCCAGCACCGCTTCATCGACAATGGCTAAATTCTGAATCAACTCCCGCCTCTCCTCTTCCGAAAAGATCGTTTCTTTGCCCTGCTCTTTCTTGGTGACGTCCCTCGCCACCACCACAATCAAATAATCACCATACTTTTTAGCCTGCTGGAAATAGGCAAGATGCCCTAAATGTATTAAATCAAAGGTGCCGAAGCACATCACACGTTTCATTTTGATTTTAGAACAGCTTTCTTGATTATTAACCTTCCGGTATTGGCACTCGTCATCTTTTTCTCCGCCTCCAGAATCTCAACCTTCTTCTTAAATAACGGACAATCCAACACCAAAGATTCAAATTCCCCCCCCTCACCAGCCACATTCAGTCCCACTTTCTGATTCAACACGGTCATTTCCTGAATAAATCGGTCATCAATCTTCCTTCCCAGCCATTTTTCACTCAAGCCTTCAGCCGCAATTGCCGTGATGATAATCTCAAACCTGTTTCGAACTAATTCCCACAACTCTTCTTCCTGTGGCTTGTGCCATAAAGGAGCAAAGATTTTCAGGCCTAGTTGGTCGCAGATTTTCTCGATCCGATCCCGCTGATAGGTGGAAAACAAGGCTCCGGAAATGATCCCGTCAAGATGATATTGCTCTTTGGCTGTTTTCAGTGCTCTCTGTAAATCCTGCAGCTCTATTTCTTTTTCGCCCGGCGTTTCCTGCACCACGATGGGCAGCCCCATCGCTTCTGCCTGTAATTCTGTCATCTCGATGGCAGGAGTATGGAACATGTAAGAATCAGGATTCTTGGATTTGAGTGTGATCAGGCAGGTCAACTCATAATTCTGCTTTTGCATGATGTAAGCCGCATAAGTGGAATCTTTCCCTCCCGAGAACAGCACCCCCAATTTCAGGTTGTGGGTGGGATAAAAAGTTCGCAAATAGGCCGATTTGGAAGAGAATTTGTTTTTCTTAGATAGTTTTTCCAAAGCGTAATCGAGTTTTGAACCGTATTGTGCTGCGGTTTTCTTGCGCCAGGCAAATTCAGGAGGAAGGCCTTTATCCACGGCAAGATCACGTAAAATGTATTTCCCTATTCCATCTTTCAACTTATATTTTTCCGGGATTTTGAGGGCCAGGGTGACCAAGGGCACGTCTAAAAACGGCAACCGCAATTCCAGTCCATGATGCATCGTCAGAACATCGTCCCGATACAAGTCCCGCTCATACATTTTCAACAAGCCGGAAACACATTCCTGATTAATATTGGCGGAGTGCTTATGCCGCTCATATCCGGCAAAGAGTTCCTCGCTGCCTAATCCGGAAAAGATTACTTTACAGCCATCTTTTTGCGCGAGTTCACAGGCCAGGTAAAATGTTAACGCCACTCCCACTTTGACGACATTAGAATCTTCAATGAGAGGAACAATTTTCTTCAGATAGCGAGGGATTTCTGTCAGTTTTATTTTCTTGATTTTTAGTTTTAATCCAAACTCTTGAGCCGCTTTTTTTGCCCATGGTAAATCTGCCGGCGGCTGACTATCAGTATGGTCTTCAGTATCAAGGACCGCTGTGTAGCAGGTGAACTCCTGGCTTTTGTTTTTCAAATAATGCGCAAGATAGGTGGAATCGATGCCGCCAGAAAACAGCAAGCCGAATTTCTTGGACGGAATTCGTTTTTCAATGGCCTGATCCAAAAGGCAAGCGGTTTTTAGCTTTATTTTCTCGTAGGACTCCGTCAACTCGGGAAGACACGTAAAGAATGGTCGGTTTTGGCTGGTCAAGGAGTTAGCGCTGAGAAAGTAAGTCAGAATTTGCCGCGGATTTAATTCTTGAATGTCAAGATAGCCCAGTTTCTCAAGGACTTTCTTTTCAGACGCAAAGGCAAAACTATCCGTGGTATGAACAAACCATAAGGGCTTTTCACCTAAAATATCCCGAGCAAGAATAACTTTATTTTCATTCCAGTACGCAAACGAGTAAACTCCGTCCAATAGCTCCAGTTTGTCAATTCCCCCTTCCTTCTGATCATCCAGAAAGGCGAGCAGCAGCTCAGCATCGTTAGTCACTTTATATTTATTCTTGACGGCCAGTTTTTCCCAATTATAAATTTCACAGTTGGCTACCAACAGACCTTTCTTTTTAATCGGCTGGGGGAGATGGTCGACGACGGCATGAAGGGCATGTCCCACCACATTTTTATCTCGCAGGGGATAAAACTTGTTCCGGTCATGGTGGTGCTGGATTTCGTTAAAAGTAGCTAGGCCAAACCCATCTTTTCCTCGATGGTGCAGCAGCCCTAAAGCTGTTTTGGCTTGCTCAAAGGCGTGGGGGTGGTTAAAAATGCCGACGATGCCGCACATGAGATTTATACCTCAGGGCTTTTTATAAAGGTTTAGAATGAGATGATTAAAAAGAGGCCGAAGAGAGAAAAGAGTTTTTAAAACCGCACGGCCCTCTGCCAAAATTCATATTCCCCGGAAATAATAATCCGTTTGCCTTCCATAATCTCCCGATACAGGCGATGTTTTTGCCGGACTTTCTGGATAAATTCTTCGGCCGGCACTATTACTGGCGATAATTCTATTTTCAGAAGAACCGATGCCGTCTTAATCACTTTGAGCACTTCTTTCTTGGAGGAGGAAACAATCAAAATGTCCAAATCGCTGGCAGTACTCTCTTCGCCAGAAGCGTAACTGCCGAAAATTAATGAAAAATCAGCTGGAGAGGCAAAATTCTCTCGTAAAAAATCCACCACCGGCCCGAGCCATTGATGTTTTTCTATAAAAACTGCTCTTCTATATTGTTCCGTCAAAGATAAAATAATAACGTTGTCGGATGATTTTCTTAATTTAACAAGATGACTTTTACCAAAAAGAGTTATGGTAACTAATTTTTGCTGCGCTAATCGTTTTATGATCTTGGAGATGCCCATGACGGAAAGTTCTGCCTTCGCCGCCAGGGTGTGAAGATTTTGTTCCTGGGGAGAAGAGATGAGAATTGATAATATTTTCAAGCTGCTTGCTGATAGGTTTAAGTTTTTCATGGTTGAAGGATATTATTAACAAAACTTCTGGCCCTTTCCAGGACTTCGGCCGCAATCGACTTTTCATTGTAGGCATTTGCCGGCTTATAAATGACGGCGCTGCGGACCAAACGCAACTTACTGGCGTATTTGATGTCATCATCAGAAATTTTTTCTAATTCTTTTTTAAGGTAGGTGGCATTTTGCAGATCCGTCCAGCCGATTTTCTTGGCTTTAAGCAACGAAATCAACAGACAAAAGTGATCACGACATTCTTGACCCAGTTCTTTAATGAGAACGGCATTGCCGGCTTGATAGATCGCTGAATACGCGGGAACAACCACCCAACCATAGCATTCGTTATCAAAAAGAACCTGGGCCGCCTGGAGTGCTTCCAAAGCAGAATGAATGTAATTATTATACTCTTCGGGAGCAACACGGATGAACGTCCTTGTTTTCACTATTTGTCGCTGTTCCTTTTGACAGTCCTGAAAAGCCCGCTCTATCTTTTCGGGAGTTTCCGGTAAGTTGTCGGGGAGCTCGTCAATAATGGTCATGTTGGTGTAAACAAATAGTGTACATATATAAACTTTTTGGTGACATTGGATAATAGGCTTTAGTTTTATTCAAAGGCGTTGGGAGGGTTAAAAATGCCGACGATGCCGCACA
>JAHFRS010000043.1 GCA_023266155.1 archaeon | reverse complement strand
CAAGGAGAAAGGACACCGGAATACTGCCTTGCTCCCCATTTCATTCTGGGCCTGTTGCTGATTGTGATGTTTACGGCGGGAATACTGTATCAGCTGAAAGTGACGCTGTTTTGAATCCGTAAGCTATATATAATAGTACCCTTCTCAAGTAGCTTCTCATGTCACGACTCGCTAAACCGTGGAAAGAACTGCAGGATTTGGTGCAGAACTACGCTGAACTACCAAAAGTATCGGAAGAAATGTTAGCAACCGGATTAAGACAGGAAGGGTATGGGGATTTCAAGGGTAAATTTTATGTTTCAGGTGATTTAACACAACCGATAGCTGTGGACACTGTCGCTCAAAAAATCGCCGGCTACCTGAAACGGCCAGAACCATTTCGTGTCATTCATGATTTTGAGGCCCGCCGGGAAGCCAAGCGGTCTAAGTTAACGCTTGCCCTGATGCAGGATAGTCCTACTGAAGCGAAGAAGCAGTTGGGAAGATATTTTGCCTTTCTGGAAGAAAACCCGCAATTGACGATTCCTGGGCGAGGACAGGATGATGAGCGCAGTAAGTACATTGATACCGTGGTCGATGATACAGTAATAAATTCTATTCATGTACGTAAAAAAGTTCTTAGTTTTCTGGACATGCTGGAAACAGTAATCGTGGACGCTGGAGAAGAGTTTGCGGAAAGTTTCTGTCAGGGAACGTCACGTCTCTATGCCTCATTATCGCCTGAAAGAGTCAGCGTCTTTGTGAACAAAGGTATAGAACTCGCCAAAGAGTATCAGCAGTTACCTCAGCGCGTGAGCAGGAAAAAACGTGAACTGGCGCAGGAAACAGTCATAAATTATTTCAACTGCAAAAGTGAACCGGCACAAGCAACCTATTCCAGATTACTGCAGGAAGAAACGGTGCAGCTGCTGCAGGAAAGTAGACGGGAACAGCGAACCGTTGTCCCGAAACTGGAACATATTACACGCCAACTCGCAGTGGTGGACGAGTTACGCAGAGATCTTGTTGATTATTCAGGTAAATTTGTTCAGGCCGAACGTGATCGTAATAATTTGGAAAGAGAAGTTGCTGGCATCACAAATGAAAGAGAGCATCTGAGAGAAACCTTAGCTGGTAAAGTCAGAGAATTGGTGCAGAGAGATGAAGATTTTGCTCGACAAAGAACCTTGGGAAAGAAATTATTTTTTTATCTGGGTGCTGTGGGACTCATCATCAGCCTGGCCCTGGCCGGAGCCGTCTATAATTCCTATCGGGCGAATACACCGTGCGTTTGCGCTCCTTCCCAAAAATAGTTTCACTACTTCAAATTAGCAATTCTTCACAAAAGCTTTATATAGAAGTGCCTACTCGAGGGTAGTATTAGCGATTGGAACTATCTTTATGGCCAAGAAAACCACTCCAAATATTGCCGTTAACGCACTTCTTGCTAGAATACAGCATCAAGACCTTGCACTTAGTCAAGCCGAGGCAGAACACGCCTTAAAAAATCTCGGATATATTCCCAGTGCAACAGAAACCGTATTTTATACTCCTGAAACTCATGGCGATGAAAATTCACCTCAACAAGAAGTATCACTTGAAACAGTGGTTCGCGAAGTCGGAGAATTTTTATTGTCAAATTTCCCTGAAAATTATCAAGGCGATCCTGCTGAGCCAACACGTGATTTAGTCGACGAGAAAGAAGCTGCTGATCGTCTCAACGCAAAGCTGCAAGGGCAACGGCAAGAACGAGAAGATCTACGGACAGTATTGGCAGCAAAATTACAGTATTCAGATCTTACAGAAGCAGAAGAAGCATTTGGAAAATATTTGGTCACGCTCGAAAGTCAGTTCCCCGATTTATCTTATACAGGTAAAGGTACAGTTGAGGAAAAAAAGCAGTATGTGGATTCTTTATTTGATAAGCCTGTCAAATACAAAGGAGCAAAAGCTATTGACCATTTCGCCAAGTCTTTAGAATTGCTGTTAGATGTTGCAGGACAAACGATAACTGGCCGTTTTGCCGATGCAGCTCCAACACTTTATGAAATATTATCTTCTGACAGAGTTGATCGCTTTGTAGTTGAAGGAGTGCAACGCGTAGAAGCCTATAAAACCTTACCCGCGAGAACCGCACAGGCCAAGAAAGATGAAGCCTGGAATAAAATCTTACGTTATTTTTCAGGCATGGATGAAGCACATGATGTACTGGATAAGTTGATGGTTGAAGAGTATGCAGAAGTACAAGATAAATATGTCCAGATTCAGGGAGAGCATCGCCGAGTCGCTGATGCTTTTGGGCGAGAACAGAAAGGACTTGCAGAGATGAAAAATGCAGCTGAAAAATTGGTTAAAAATTTATATCAAGCCGAAAATGATCTCAAAGAGTATTCCGCAAAGTTAGAAAAAGCAAAAGAAAAATCAAATGACCGGTCATTCTACACATTTCTAGCAACAGTAGCGGCAGTGGTTATTGGGGTTGGCCAATACCTTTATTTTAAATCTGAACAATCAACATGCCCGGAATCAATCGCTCAAGTTCAAAAATTACGACGAGAGCTTGTTCAGATGCCACGGCAATATCAAGCTCAAAATCAGGCTGCCCAAGAGAGAGCAGACCGAGCAACTTCTCAAATGGACCTTTTACAGCGCAAATATGAATTAGATGTTAATAACGTGAGAGAACAGCAAGTTCAAGCTACACAACAATTAGCTGAAATGCAAGCAAGATTGAATCAAACCTATGAAGGGCGGCTGCGACTGAATCAACAGGATCCAGCAGCATTAGCCCTTGACGCACGAGAGTATATACAAATAATTGGTGGACAGTTCATTGCCACTGGGCCCGGCTGCGAGAAGGCCTTACGAAATCTTCATACGGCAATGGGCGGATCTTCAGAGACAGAAGATGCTTTTGTAAATGCACTAAAGAATGACCCATTGTGCAAAGACGTCTCAGCTAATCAATTATACGTACCATTTCGATTAAAACCATGACATTCAAAGAATTAGTATTGGCGGGAACATTGGCATTTGGCAGTTACAGTGCAGCTGCTGCAGGAAAGTAGACAGGAACAGCGAGCCGTTGGCCAGAAACTGGAACATATTACACGTCAACTCGCAGTGGTGGGCGAGTTACGCAGAGATCTTCTTGATTATTCTGGTAAACTGATTCAAGCAGAACGTGATCAAAAAGTCTTGGAAAAAGAAATGGTTATCATCAGAAGTGGAAGTGACCATTTGAGAGAAACCTTAGTTGGTAAAGTCAGAGAATTGGTGCAGAGAGATGAAGATTTTGCTCGACAAAGAACCTTGGGAAAGAAATTATTTTTTTATCTGGGTGCTGTGGGACTCATCATCAGCCTGGCCATTGGCGGAGCCGTCTATAATTCCTATCAAGCTAATGTACCGGTCATTTCCGCCCCTTCCCAAAAATCGTTTCACTACTTCAAATTAGCAATTCTTCACAAAAGCTTTATATAGAAGTGCCTACTTGAGGGTAGTATTAGTGTGAACGGGGTCTATTCCTCATGGCAAAACAAATACAAAAATCTGATACCATTGATTTAATTCTCGGAGAATTAAAGGGACGTGGCTTTCCTGTTCGTTGGAAAGAGGTACGGGACGCGATAGAAATGATGGATTATATCATTCAGAAAAGTGACACGGCTCCTTATTTTAAAATAGTTGATACCACAGATCCCGCCAGAGTCGTCGATTTACCGAAATTAGTCCAAGGGGTGGGCGGATATTTATTAATGAATCACCCTGATGACTTTAAGCCTGTTGATCCAGAACATGTTGTTGATATTCTATCAGATGGCAAAACTCTTCCTGTTGATGGTGATAATAATGTTCACGTTGATCCTGTGGTGGTGAAAGAATACAACACAAGATTACGGAAAGAAACGCAATCCCGCTTAGACCTAGACATAGAAGCGGATGATCTTGCTGTTATTAGGGCAACATTAGATGATTATCTGCAGCAAGTAGACCAGCATTTTCCTGAGATGCGCTTGCCGGGAAAAGACATGCCTGTCCTTCGTCAGGAATATCTTAATCATTTGTTTGCTGCTCCCATGGATAACTGGGGTAGTTCCGTGATTAAGCATTATGTCACGACGGTGGAAAGGTTATTACCGCAGGGCGAAGATGTCGCCTGTGCATTTGCTCAATCAGCACGAACATTGTATAGCTGGCTTTCACCCGAAGGCGTGGAAGAATTTATCTCTCATGCAGAAACGGCCAGGGATGGAATAAAGAGTCATGTGGCCTTGCTGAACAGCGAAGCTAACAGTAAATTCAGGGAATTGATTGCCGCTGAGCATGGCAAGATGATTCCGTTATATCGAGAAGTACGGAATAGACTAGAATTGGTGAAAAAAGATCTTGACGCGGCACGAATAAAAAAAGAATTGGCAGACGAGCAGGTCAAATATCTTCAGACCAGTCTTACTCATCAAAGCAATGTAGCAGAAAAATATGACGTCTTACTGAATAAAGAAACCAAACGGAAAGATAACTGGCGATGGATAGCGATCGGTGCCAGCGCACTGAGCCTAATTTTAGGATTCGGTTTTGGATACAGTTCTGCACCGTCTTCAACCAAAGATGCTCAGAAACTGCGAAATCAAGTCAGTCAACTGCAACGTGAAAGAGATGATTTTAACCAAGCTAATATTAATTGTGAAGATGAATTTTTTAATTTACAGGATGACTACGGTCAATTACAAAGAGATTTAGCCATTCCCAAAACATACCCAGTACTTTGTCAGGATGCAGTAGCTGCTTCTATTCACGATAACCTTAACAGCCTTTCAGGGTTATATACCATTTTAGAGCAGGGTATTGTAGCCCGTGGTGGAGAAATTGTCGTGAAAGGTCCTGGACGTGACGCAGCTCTTCGGGATGTGTATCATATTCTCACGGGGAACTCTGGAAAAAAAGATGATGAAAACAAATTCACGGCGATCATGAAAGGTGGACCAGTCTTTGAGGGTGTTAAAGATGGCGATGCCTATGCCAGATTAAGAATCAAATAAATGGAGGAAAAAAATGTCTATGTCCAAAATATTGTACACGGCCGGATTAACGGCGTACTTAGGTTTTGCTCCCGTTGCCAGAGCGGAGATTACTTCTGAAGGCGGAAACTTTACACCTTCAGGAAACTTCACCCCTTCAGCACAAACAATTCCTCCGAAACCAGCAATCACTATTCCTAGTCATGCGCCAGCAGTTCCGATGGCTGTTACTGGCGCCAGAGCTTCAACAGATGCAGACTGTGCTCCTTGTCAAAAAATACGTTCATTGCAACACAGGGTAGCATCATTGGAAGACGTTTCCTTGGGAGAACAATACACTCAATTACGACAAGGTTTAGATGATTTGTCTAGACTTGTACGAGGTGGTGTTGACAAAACTCGCAATTACATCAGTCCAGATCAACAAAATCAACAAGGATTGGTAGGCAGATTGAATGTTCTGTTAGAAAACTATACCTATCTCGTCCAGAAATTAGAACAAAATGGGCGTCAAGATGAAAATTATCGGAAACGTGTTGATGAATTGGCCACAGATGCTGCTCTGTTGCTCGCTCGTAGAGTTTTTATCGAACTGTCATATCAAGCTGATGCATCATCACAAGCCCGTTCTCAAGTCATAGATCAAGCAGCCAGAAATTTAACTGCCACTCCTGAAGATCGTCCCTTCGTCTTAAGTCTGGGGCCAGGATATGCAAACGATAATGGAGCTTCAGCCTTTCGTGTCGTTGCCGAACTGGCGTATCGAGGGGAAAAAGTCACCGTCGGCGTTGATGTTGCTGCCGGCTATGGCCGTGCCCAACGTTCAACGAGAGATCTGACCATTTCAGATGGACCGGATTCTCAGGATAATTCACGTGATCAATATCGGGAATTTTCCTCACAAACGGGCGAAGAAGGAACGTCACGAAGATATTTAGGAAGTGCTGGTGTCAGAATTGGAACGACTGATTTACTTTTAGGTAGAAAAACCTTTGGTGGAAAATTAAAAATGCAATTGAGTGGAATTGCTGACGTGGTTTTACGGCGCCAATCGGTAACAACTTCCCGGAGCAGAACCAGCCGATTAGAATCTCTTGACGGCCAGGCCATCGGTGAGCCATTAACCGTTTCTGATGAGCAGACCGAAGAAAGCCTTTCTCCAGCTCTGCATCTTGGCCCAGCTATCGATGTTTGCTACGGCAAAAACTGTCTTCGACTCGATCTTGGAGTCAACGCCACTAACGCAGATCACTTTGTAGGACTGAACGTACTGCGAAGGATGTATTAGAGGTTTTTATCATGAAAAAAAAATCAATGTTGATGTTCGTGTTCTTGATTATAGCTACTGCAATAACATCTTTAGTATATGCAGGCGGCACTATCCAATTGTCCGTCACGGGTGCTGACGGAGAAAGTTCATTAGATGTCAATCAAGGTGAACCGGCAGAATTAGTAGTTCACGTTGCGAGTACAACTGATTTTGGCATGCAAATTCAAGTGATGAGAGGAGCCACACTGGTCAGAAATGTTTATACTGATGTCAGCATTCCCGCGGATACCGACGATGATTATGTGCAAACTTTTAGCATCAGCACTACAGAATTAGCTGGTGATTATACTGTTCGTGTTCATGTCTCTAATGCCGCAGAGCAAGCGACAGAGTATTTTTCATTACACGTTGAAACGACACCCACTATTTCGATTGTCCCTGACGACTATGACGTGAACGAAGGAGAAACGTTACGCATCATGCGCATCGTGGGCATTGACCATGACGGCGATCAACTCACCTATGTCGCGAGACGAGTCTGTAGCACATTACCTTTTCCTTCGAGTTTGGGGTGCTCTCTCCGAAACGCCGTCAATGCTCCTTTAGATAACAATCTTGATTCGGCCATGGCGTTTGATCAACAGCTGGGGCAATTTACCTACACTCCGAGTTTTGGTTTCGTCCAGCATCCTGCTGACGAACGATCCTTTCAAATGCAGTTCCGGGTCTATGATGGGCAACAATTCTCAGCGTGGGAATCTGCTACTATTACTGTGCACGATGTCAATCAAATCCCCGCCATTACTTCACTTCCTCTGACAACTGCCGCCGAAGGGGCAAGGTATGAATATCAAGTTCTCGCTGCGGATGCGGATCAGGAAGATGTTCTTACTTATTTTTTATCTTCTGCACCCGGAGGGATGAGCGTCAACAGTTCCGGCCTGATTCAGTGGGCTGCAGATTATTACGATGCGGGTGAATATGATATTACCGTTCGTGTTACCGATGGAATAGCTCCTGCTGTGAGCCAAAATTTTACTCTTACAGTTGAGAATGTTAATCAAGCTCCCATTTTAGATCTCATCGGCGATAAGAGCGTTAATCGTAACGCATTATTGCAATTCGTTGCCTCTGCTGCAGAGCCCGACGGCCAATCTGTCTCTTTCAGTATGGCTGGACTCGAAGGAACGGAGGCGCGATTTGTTGATAATGACAATGGCACGGCAACATTTCAATGGACTCCCCGCCTCGCGGATGTGGGAAGGCATGAAGTGACCATTCGAGCTTCCGATGGCTCATTAACAGATGAAGAAACAATTATCATCACCGTCACGGAAACCAATAGGCCTCCGTTTATTATTCCTATTCCAAATCAAAACGTACAGGAAAATGACGTTGTCGAATTTCAGATTACGGCGATTGATCCGGATGCGGACCTGCTGACACTCTCTGCCAATCTGCCCAGCGGCGCTCTGATTGTTTCCCTGCCACAAACTCCCGGCAATGTTGAGCGGCATTGGCTGTTTCATTGGAGGCCGACATACGAGCAGGCCGGTGTATATAATATCGGAGTAGTCGTACGTGATAGCATCAGTGCTGCTGCCAACATTTTTACCATTAAGGTATACAATACCAATCGTGCGCCGGTTCTTGATACTATCGGCAATAGAGCGGTCAATGAAGGCGAACTAGTACAATTTACGATCACCGGAAGCGATCCTGATGGTGATCAATTGCAATTTGCCGCCAGTGATTTGCCAGAAGGTGCTGCCTTTGATGAAGATACACAGACCTTTTCTTGGACGCCCACTCTTGATCAACAGGGAAATTATTCCGTGAAATTTTCCATCAGTGATGGTGAATTCATTGATTCCGAAAGAATGGCTATCTCCGTGGGAAACGCCGTGGGAAACGTTAACCGCCCGCCGGTTCTCAATCCCATCGGAGACAGAACTGTCAATGAAGGACAATTATTGGACTTTACCGTGACGGCAACAGATGCGGACGGTGATCCTTTAACTTTCATCGCCACTTATCTTCCCCGTGGAGCCAACTTTAATGATAAAACAGGCCGATTTGTCTGGACGCCAGGATTTGATCAAGCGGGATTGTATGGCAATATTACCTTTACCGTTAAAGACGGGCAGTCCAGTGTCAGTGAAACAATGACGATTACTGTCGTAGATGTGCCACCGGTAATCCCTTTAGAATTATGTGGTGATGGTATTGATAATGACGGAGATACTCTTATTGATGAAGACTGTATCATTCCACCCTTCACTCAATGTTCCGATGGATTAGACAACGATGGTGACGGTTTCATTGACCTTGCTGATGCCGGCTGTACGAATGCTCTTGA
>JAHFRS010000132.1 GCA_023266155.1 archaeon | reverse complement strand
GCTGGTTTAAAGATAACTGTGGATAGATGATCAGATTGAATGGCAACGGCTGAATCAGCAGCCATAAATCCAACATTTTACTTTCACATCCATGAATCTCATCGTAGCAAGGATTATAATCTGCTAATAGGCGCGTGTTGAGAAAGAGCCGCCCAAAACTGCTTTTTGGTGATGATTTGATGTACAGTTCATTTCCCAACTTCACTTTTTCTGCCAAAGGCAGCAGATACGTAAAGCCTTTTTTTATTTCAAATCCATTCGCAATACTTACCTTTTGCCGCTGGCGTCCTGGCAATTGCAGTAACGTGCGATAGATACTCTCGCCTGCTTGTGGCCGGAAAATTCCCTTCGTTTCAGTGTCTAAGATGAATGCTTCATCAGCAAGTTGTGGTTCAAATGACGAAGGCTGAATACGATCCTCTAAAGATTTCTCAGTGAATTTTCCGTTCTCGAGAATGCTAGAAGACGCAGATAGTGCCCTCTGGATGATTAATTCTCGTAATTCTTGAGAAGGCAAACAGTGGCCAGACATAATTATTGAGGAAAGTTGAGATTTAAATAGATTTAGTTACTCTAACAATAACGAAGAAAAATAGAGATAAAAAAAACCTATCTCCCACCCAAACGTACAAACGCGCCAGCTTTGTACTGATTTGGCAATCCTCTCTGATAATCTAATTCTCCTGCCAAGCCCAGCATTACACCATCTGCAACTTTCAATCCCAGATGAGCCCGGCTGGTTCCTTTACGGATATTTTCATTTGCCCAGAAAATTTGCTCTGCTTCCAAAGGAATTCGTGGTGTTAAAGGAATAGAACCGTTCACCAATAATTCCGTTAAGGTTGGAGATTGCAGGCTGGAGGTTAAGGCTGCGTATAATCTCGCCGCTCCTGCTGGAGTCGAGTAAGATACACCCGTTTGAGGAATGAGATGGTCTTCTACTAATCTTCCTTGTCCTACCACTCGAAATCCGGCTAGATTACCTATACTTAATTCATTCTGCATGAACGCAGTATTCTTTTCATCATAGCTGCGAAATCGACGCACTCTGGTAAAGTATTGTAGGTTAAAATCATCCGATCCTACTTTTGTTCCAGCTTTGACTTCCAGCAGTACACCTTTTTGGCTGCCAAATGTTTCTGCACTGACTCTATCTGCTTTTGCAGGCCCTATATATAGTGTTAACGCCGTCAGTCCGGCTACGGTTGCTGCGGCTATTTTTCCTCGTAAAGAGCTGCTACATCGTGTTTTTATCATGTTTTAGTTCTCCAGAAGCCTTTGTCGGCCTCTTTGTTATTCTTAAGTAGCACTATACTCCAAGAGTTATATTTAAATATTACCTACCCCTTAAGGGGGAGTAATGGATATAACGATACTTGAAGAGCTAGGCCTGACCAAATCAGAGATACAGGTTTACCTCGCTTTGCTGGAACTTGGAAGCAGCAGTACTGGAAAAATAGTAGAAAATTCAAAAACAGCCTCATCTAAAGTCTATGAAATTCTCGATAAGCTCATCCAAAAAGGATTGGTCAGTTTTATTGTGCAAAGGGGGATTAAGCAATTTGAAGCGGCATCCCCGCAGCGGATATTAGATTATGCCAACGAACGTGAAGAACAGTTTGCACTGCAAAAGAAAGAGCTTCGCCATCTTATTCCAGAGTTAGAATTAAAACAAAAATTATCCCAGTATCGCTCCCAAGCGACCATCTTCAAAGGATTTAAAGGGATAAAGTCAGCCTACGAAGATATCCTTAACTCCCTAAAGAAGAACGAGGAATATTATGTTATGGGTGCAACCACCCCCACAGAACCTTACTTTAGTTTTATCAAACATTTTCACCAACGACGAGCATCACAAGGGATTAAAGTCAAAATTCTCTACTCTAAACGTATGCAGCCTCTAGCTGACGCTATTAAAGACACTCCCCTTACACAGATAAGGTTTACATCACAGGAATTGCTCAGTTCTGCCTTTATCCTAATGTATGCCCAGAAAACGTTGATTATTGTGTCAACCAAGCACGACCTTACTTTATTTCAGATTGAAAGCCAGGAGGTTACCGACTCTCTTAAAGCATATTTTGAAATCCTATGGAATCAAGATGTCACTGTAGGAACTGGCTTCGAAACCTTCGAGCGTGAATGGCAAGATCTTTTCGATCAATTATCACCTGGTGAGAGCTATGATGTATTAGGAGCAGGATATGGACCAAAGGAGACTGAAAAAGATTTTGCCAGATATTTTAGCAGGCTGCATCAGGAAAGAATTAAGAGAGGAATAAAAGGCCGCCTTTTGTTTCAGCCCGGCGCTGAAAAATCTATTGAAAAATATAAGCTTCAAGAGTTCTATCAAAATGGATTGGAATATAAAAATACTCCTATTGAATACAAATTTCCTGTACAGATCTTTGCTGCCAAAGATCGCAGCATTCTACTAGTCCAAAAAAAAGATCCTGTCACTATAGTCATTAAGAACAGAGAGATTGCTACTTCTTTTTTGCAGTATTTCAACCATCTATGGAACCAGAAAGTAGTTGCTTTCGAAGGTAAAGCTGGCGTTCGAGCAGTCTTCGACGACATGCTCCATTACAAAGAGGTTTGGTTTATTGGCGGGAACGATGGCATTAAAAAATATTTCCCGAATTACTGGGAAGAGCATAATAAAGAGAGAATAAAGAGAAAAGTAGTTTGGCATGATTTGATTGATGCCCAGTTAATGTCTAATTTATTCCCTGGACAAGAACGCAGTAAAATATCTTTTTATGAATATAAAATCCTCCCACCAGAACTATCCAGCCCGCACGTGATTGCTTTTTATGGCGATAAAGTGGCAAATATTATTTGGCGGGAAAAAACAATAGTTACGGTCATTGAAGATAAAGAGATACGAGAGGGGTATAAAAAATACTTTGATTATTTGTGGAAAACCATTAAATAACTTTATTGCACATAAGCCCCATTCTCAAATATAATGGTATCCCCAATGGTGATCCTCTCCACTTTACAAAAAATGTCAATATGATATTTCTGCAGCACTTTCTTACTTATTTTCTTCCGATACATGGCATGCTTTAATCCCAACGAAAAATGAACTCCGGCAAAACGTTCAAATGACGTTGGTTCAGAGATACGATGTTCAAATCCCAGCGACCGATTAAGGCCAAAGCCGATTTCTCTCACTTGAACCTTCCCACTTTCTTCCTCATTTTTAATGGCGTTTAAGATCTCTTCAAATTCCGCCGGCCCTTCATGGGAAACTAAAAAGCCATCTTTAATGGTGACCATAAAAGGTGTCGTCCAGAACGTTTTATGTTCCCTCGTGGGAAGGGCAAAAACAACAATCGACCCATTGATCTGCTGTAATTCTGTCGCTTCGGTAAATATTTCACCAATGGGAAAGCCGGAAGAACCGCTGGCCTGGTGATTAAAATCGCCGGTGTTTTTGATACATTTCTCATACGCAGAATTGATGGTCAGGATCAATCCCTTTCCTGATTCGTAGACAATCGGAACTTTATAAGCCAGTAATTTTTCAATTTTATTGCTCATCGATACATAAAAAGGGGTATCATACTGTAAAGAGCCGATATAATTTTGAATTTCTTCAGGAGTATTATATGATAATCTGCTATGTTCAATCACCTGATGTCCCTGTTGAAACAGGTCAGCACGTAAACGATGCTTGGTGACACGAAAAGAAAGACT
>JAHFRS010000042.1 GCA_023266155.1 archaeon | reverse complement strand
GTCTCTTGATATAACTCTTTCTTGCGCTCTTCCAACTGCTTGCGATAGACTCGGTCGGTAAATAACTCTTTGATCCATTTCAGGAAATTGCTTTTGTCAAACTCCTGCTCGTAGATTTTATCAATGTAGGAATTGGTGGTGATCTCCACTTCACCTTTATTCACAGCCATCTTCATGCCTTCCTTGACCACTTCAACCGTCGTTAAGGCGATACAATGGAAATCAAGGTCAAGGTAATATTTTAAATGAGGGGCATGGTCCGGTGCTTTAAAGGCCCGCCATTGCAGCCATAACTCTTTAGCGCCTTTCGAATCAATTCTCTCACCATAATACGTTTCCCAATGTTCATTTTTATCATCCTCATCTTTCCAACCATATTCTTTGAACCATTCATAGAGGGCTTCATAGAATGCTTTCATGTCAAAGATGTCTTTATACTTGACTTTCATCCCATCCACAACTTTGATACGTGTGGACGATTTTCGAATGGGCATGGATGGGAAAGAAAGAATTGAAATATATAAAGGTTTGGTGGGTTGATTTTTTCCAGTACCAAGCACGGTCTTTTTTGTGAGTGATGGCAAGGCCAAGATGGCTGCCGAGAACAGTGAAAGTTTATGAGAATTCATGAGTGCTTTCCTGCGATTATAACTATCATGCTTTGGATGAATTCTAAAAGCTGGAAAGCACGAGGCAGCCGGCCTGCTATCACTCACTTTTTGGACAGTGCCGTACCAGAAAAACATTTATATAGAACCCGCCTTTCCCACCCATGATGAAAAAGGAGGAACCAAAAAAGAGTGGTAAAACTATTCTGTGGACGATTCTGGGAGTCTTATTTGTCCTCTTTATTGTCATGCCCCTAACTTTCTCCTTGTTTGATCGATCTGCCTTTGGCAATGTTGCCTTAATTCCAATCACGGGAGTGATCACTGCCGATGGTGAAGGTTATTTTGGCAAAAGCACGGTGTCTTCACAGGCCATTGTTGATTTTATTCAAAAAGCGGAAGACAATAGCCGTGTCAAAGTCATCCTTCTGGAAATCAATTCTCCTGGCGGATCAGCCGTTGCTTCCGATGAAATTGCCGGGGCTGTCAAAGCGGCCAAAAAGCCTGTTATTGCGCTCATTCGTGAAGTTGGTGCTTCCGGCGGCTATTGGGTCGCATCTGCCACTGACCATATCATTGCCAATCGCATGTCCATCACCGGAAGTATTGGCGTCATTTCCAGCTACTTAGAATTCAGCGGGCTGATGGAAAAATATGGTGTGAATTATGAACGTTTAGTGGCGGGGGAACATAAGGATATCGGGACGCCGTACCGGCCGCTGGATGAGCAGGAACGCCAGATCCTTCAGGGGAAACTGGATAAAATTCATGAATTCTTTATTGAAGAGATTGTCGCCAATCGGGGCATGAAAAAAACCGACGTGCAGAAACTGGCGACGGGAGAATTTTATGTAGGGAGTGAAGCCTTGGAAAATGGTTTGATTGATCAGCTGGGTGATACGAAGACGGCGGAAGAATATATTACGCAAACGTATGGCTTGAAAAAAGTAGAGTACGTTGAGTATAAAGAAACACCGGGCTTGTTTGATTTGTTCAGTAAAGTATCTTCACAATTCTCTTTCAGCATGGGGCAGGGTTTGGGTTCAACCTTGTTGGAAAAAGAGGATAAATTGACCATGATGTTGAGATAAAGTGAGTAAGGACATATACTCTCAATAGGGGGGAAAGTAAAGTAAGTTGTACAGTGAGTATAGGCTTTTTATGGTTATGAGAATCAGCGGAAAGGGGTGGGTGATTGGAATCGTACTGGTACTTCTCGCTAGTTTTATCTCTGGTAATTCCCATTCAGTGCAAGTGGACCATGAAGTTCTGGAACACCTTCAGCACAATGGGGAAGCGTCGGTGATTGTGCTGCTGAAGAACGAAGGACTGCAGAAAGAAAAGATGCCCGCAATTCTTACCGATGGAGCACCGGAAAATAGACCGCAGGAAGTACAGCAAAAAGTACGGCAGGAAGTGTTTGATAGTCTGATTCTGAAAGGAGACGAGACTCCGGTGCTGGTTTCAGCAAGAGCAACGCCGACGATGAATAATGATGAACAGCCGGAAGAACCCTCTCAAGAACAGACCAAAGAAGTATCAGAGAGCCCAGCAGAAGATTATGACCTTGATCTCGTTCGGCAATATTCTTCCATCAATGGTTTTAGTGGAACGGTGACCACCGCCGGTTTAGAAAAACTGCAGGATAATCCTTTGGTGGAAAAGATTTATTACAATACCATCCTTCATCCTGCGTTAGATGTCAGTGTTCCTTTGATGAATGCTAATGATGTCTGGAACCTGTCTGTTGGTGGATATAATATCAGTGGACGTCTGGAAACTGTCTGCATGATTGATACGGGCATTGATACTGATCATCCCGCTTTTCAGGATAAAATTCTTGACCAGCATTGTTTCTGTAATGCCAATAATGAAGCTTGTTGCGCCGGCAGTAAGACCGAAGCATTAACTGCAGAAGATGATCATGGGCATGGAACTCATACCGCGGGAACGGCAGCGGGAAATCTCAGCACCTACACGGGCGTGGCAAAAGATGCTCGTATTGTCGCCATGAAAGTGTGTAATAATGCTTCTTCAGCCGCCTGTGCGACGGCCGACGTGATTTCAGCCATCAACTGGTGTACCAGCAATGCCACAACATATAATATTTCGGTTATCAGCATCAGTCTCGGCGGGGGAGGGCCATATAATTCCTACTGTAATGATGATGCTCTCGCCCCTTCCATCAATTCTGCCGTGGGGAAGAATATCAGTGTGGTCGTGAGTGCCGGAAATAGTGGATTCACCAACGGCATCAGCAGTCCTGCTTGCGTGCAGAACGCCACTCCCGTTGGAGCAGTGGATGATAACGATGGAATTCTCTATAATCGCGGCGCCATTCTTGATCTGTTGGCACCCGGTTCAGGGATTATTGCTCCATATATAGGTGGAGGAACAACGTCATTATCTGGGACATCCATGTCTGCTCCACACGTCGCTGGCGCCATTGCTCTATTCCGCCAATACTACCGCTTAGCTTACAGCCGCACGCCAACGCCGGATGAAATTAAAACGAAGCTGCGTATTACAGGAAAACTGATTGACGATTCCAGCAATTCTGGCCGCAATTATTCCCGCATCGATATTTTGGCAGCACTGCAACCATTCCTGAATTATACTATCACCAATCCGGCAAACAATTCTGTAACGGGATCAAATAGCGTGTTAATCAATATCACGTCCGATGTGAACCTGACCAATGCCTTGCTGGAATGGGGTTATAATAATGGTACCAGGACGAACCTGAGTATGAACAAAGTCAATGGCACGCAGTTTAATTTGAATGTCGGCCGTTTGGCGGATGGAGCCGATACTTACTTTGTCTATGGCAATGATACCGTCGGAACACTGGGCATAAGTATTACCAGAACGGTAACGATTGATACGATTGTTCCTGCCGTTACCATCAGAAATCCTGTCAATGGCACAAATCTCAGCAGCGGAACGCAGGCTTTCAATGCCACTATTAATGAGATAAATATCAATGCCGTGCGATTCAGTTTCAGCAATGTGACGGGAGTAGCGTTTAATGTCACTCCCACCAATGTCAGTGGGAACTGGAACATGAATTTAGATTTAACGAGACTGATGGAAGGGCGGCAGACCATGACCGTTCTCGCTAACGATAGTGCCGGGAATTATAACCGCACGTCGTTCATTGATTTCATCGTGGACAGAACGGCGCCGACAGTAACCGTCTTAACACCACTTTCTGACCGCAATTTTAGTCGCACGGCTGACAACCAAACATTTAATCTTACTGTTCGTGAACCCCTTCTGGCCATTGACACGGTACTCTTGAGCTTTGATAATGCCAGTGGAACAAATTTTAACGCCACCGCCATCAACCAATCTGGAAATTGGCTTGTCAGTTATAATGTTTCTTCTTTGGCGGAGGGTGCACAGATCGTCACCATTCTCGTCAATGACACTGCCGGAAATTATAATCGCACCGTCAACATCACGTTTACCGTTGATTTCACCGCGCCAACAGTAACCGCAAATTCAGCTGCGAATCAGAATTTCACCTTCCTTTCCAGCAATCAGACATTTAATGTGACGATTCGTGACAATCTGCTGAACCTGCATGATGTCATATTCAGTTTTGATAATTCCAGCGGAACGGGATTCAACCTTTCTGCTGCTAACCAATCAGGATACTGGTTCATCAGCTATAATGTTTCGCTGCTGGGAAATGGCTCCCATATTCTGGCGATCTTGGCCAATGATACTGCCGGGAATCTTAACAATACGCAAAACATGACGTTTACTGTTGACATTTTTTCTCCCATCGTGACACTAAATCGACCGACTGACCTTAGCAATTCTTCTTCCAGCAGCGTGACGTTTAATTGCACCTCACAGGATAATCGGGAATTGTATAATGCCACATTATATGGAAACTGGACCGGCAGCTGGCATGCGAATGAAACGGTCAGAATTAATGGGACGACCAATGAAAGCACATTCAGCAAAACTCTTGCCGATGGGAATTATCGCTGGAATTGTCTGACATCGGATGCTGATGGTTATACTGCTTTTGCTCCGGCCAACTTTACTCTGAACGTGGATACGACGCTGCCGTTCATCAGCAGCATCAGTTCAGGAACTCCCACGGCGACGGCTGCAACCATCACGTGGACGACGAACGAACCGGCGAATTCGTCGATGAATTATGGCACATCTCTTTCTCTGGGAACGTTAAGTACCAGTCTTTCACGGAAAACATCGCACAGCCAATCTTTAAGCAGTTTGACGGCATCCACACCCTACTTTTACAACATCAGTTCCTGTGATTCAGTCGGAAATTGTAATGTAACGGGATCATATAACTTCAGCACTGCAGCTGCGGCATCCAGTGGCTCTGGTGATGGCAGTGGAGGGGGCGGTGGGGCTGGCGGTGGAGGGAGTGGTAGCGGAAGTGGTGGTAGTACTATTGGGAGCCAAGCCGCTTCAGAAACGCCGGCAGTGAAAACACCAGAAACTCCCACTCCAACGGAAGCGGAAGCTGTTGCCGCAGCTCAAGCTGTTGTTCCCACGGCAGAACCGGTAATTTTTTCTCAGCCAATCAGTATCGTTAAAGGGGGAAAAAATCTTATTACAGTGAGTCAGGCAGGCATTCCTGTACGGCAACTGACGATTGATTCCAAAACCAGTAAAGAAACGGTATTAACGTTTACGACATTCAGCGAAAAACCTGTAGAAATTCCGGACGTAAAAGGTGTCTACCAATACTTTGAAATGAATGTGGACTTAACGGATGATGAAGTTAAACGAGCGGTGGTCACGTTCATCGTGCCAGAATCGTGGCTGAAAGATAACAATTTTATCGAGCAGACCGTCAAATTAAATACATTAGAAGGGAAAGAATGGAAAGAACTGCCAACCACTTTAAGCGCCCGGGGAGAAAATGAAGTGGTGTATGAAGCAAAATTAAAGCATTTCTCGTATTTTGCGATTACTGGCAGATCGGAACTGGAGTTAACGTGGTTTGGCAAGCTCATCCCACCAACATTCGGGACGAAAGAGTTTGTCTTCTTTGGTTTGCTGGTTCTCATTGCTATCCTAGTAGGAATTTATTTCCTGATACGGGAGGAAGAGTAGCCATGGAATTTCAGAAATTAGTAGAAATATTGAATGAACTGGAGAAAACATCTTCCGGTAACGCCATGCGGGAAATTTTGGCCGAATTTCTTGTGAAGGTTCCTGTAGATGACATTGCCGTCGTCTGTTACTTGATATTAGGGCAAATCTCATCCGAGTATGAAGCAGTAGTACTGGGAATCGCTGATAAATCAGTTCTGAAATCGGTGGCCATCGCTGCGGGTGTAGAGTTGGGGAAAGCACAGAAAATCATGCAGGAAACTGGCGATGTGGGACTGACGGCAGAAAGAGTGTTACAGAAAAAGACGCAGACGTTGATACCGGTGGGAAAACTCACTCTCCATGAATTATTTGACAAGTTGCATAAGATTGCCGCGTTAACGGGAACAGGTTCACAGGAAGCTAAAAGCAATATGCTCATCTCTTTATTACAGAAAGCCTCGCCCAGCGGCGCTAAATATGTTGCCCGGATGGCGTTGGGTACGTTACGCCTTGGCGCTGGCGACATGACTTTATTGGATGCATTATCCATGGCCTATACCAATGACAAGAAGAATAAAGCGCTGTTAGAGCACGCCTATAACATCTGTCCGGACATGGGCATTATTGCCGAAACCTTGGCTAAGAAAGGCCTTAAAGGCATCGAAAAGATTGATATCCATGTTGGCCGGCCAATTAAGATGATGTTATGTCAGCGCGTGGATGAGCTGGAAGAGATTGAAGATAAGATTCCCGGGAAGAAAGCGGTGGAAGCAAAATATGACGGTGAACGAGTGCAGGCACATAAGGATCTTAAAGGAAAAATTACCCTTTTTTCTCGCCGCTTGGAGAATATTACCTTACAATTCCCTGATTTGGTCCAAGAGCTGGATACACAAGTCTCAGCTAAAGAATTCATCATGGAAGGTGAGATCATCGCCATCGATAAAGAGGGGCAGCATTTGCCTTTTCAGACGTTGATGCAGCGGCGCAGGAAATATGATGTGAAGCAATATGTTAAAGATATCCCCATACAGGTGAAACTGTTTGACCTGCTGTTCTGGAATGGAAAATCTTTCCTGCTATTGCCATACGAGCAAAGAATGGAACGACTGGCTAAGATTGTGAGGAAAAGCAAGCACGTGACACTCGCAGACAAAATAGTTACCGAGGATGTGGAGGAATTAAATGAATTTTTTCAACAGATGCTTACAGAGAAATATGAAGGCATTATCGTCAAGTCCTTAACTGGCGAGTATCAGGCGGGCACCAGAGGCTGGAACTGGATCAAGTGGAAAAAAGATTATGTACAAGATTTGGCTGATACTTTTGATCTGGTCATTGTGGGAGCCTATCATGGGCAAGGCAGACGTTCGGGAACCTATGGCGCGTTATTATGTGCCGCGTACAATGAGAAAGAAGATGTCTTTGAGACCGTCTGTAAATTAGGAACGGGATTGACGGATGAAGTATTGGCAGAGCTGCCAAAAAAATTGAGTAAATATAAAGTAAATCAACGGCCGGTGCGCCTGAAGGTGAAAAAAGAAATGGAGCCGGAAGTCTGGTTTGAACCAAAAATAGTGGTGGAAGTGTTGGGTGCGGAGTTGACGAAGAGTCCTTTTCACACCTGTGGAAGCGGATTAGCATTACGCTTTCCCCGTTTTCTTCAGTTCAGAGAGAACAAGAAGGCCGAACAGGCTACGACCAGTAAAGAGATTGAGAAGATGTATGGGATGAAATAATCCTAGGAAAGTTCCACTGGTTTTCTTTTTCTCCCTTCTGGCTCAATTAAATAATTTTCAGGGATGACAATTGGTTTACCAATTCTTCGTTCGGCATCTTTTCGGGCACTACCTGCTACTTCACCGCCTTCTTTAGCGGCATCGGAACATTCCTTAAAATCCTGTGCTGCTTTATTTCTGGTGATTTCGGTCGTCACTCGCTCCCCTAGCATGGAGAAAATTAATTCTAGGTCATTCATGTGGTCTCGTAAGTTTTCTCTTTTCAAGCCTTTGAGTTGTTTATACTCGCTTGGTGTTAGTCCAAATGTGGCTTTAGAAATCTCTGCGGTGAGGATAGCATATTCTCTTTCTGTGCCCACATCTCGTTTCTTCCATTCGTCGGTCAATTCATCCCTGATAGCAATACCCCTCATTCGTTTTTCAATCCAGTCCTCAGAGTAGCCCTTTGCGGCGTAGATCTCTTTCATCCGTTTCTGGGCCAATTCCGGATTTTCAATTTCCTGAATGCGTTCGTAGCCTACTTTGGCGAGCCAGAGCTTGAATGGTTCGGCTTTTGGTGAAGGGATTGATTGGATAAGCCTAAAAATACCTTCGGTGTTGGCACAATTAATACTTTGTACTCCGCCAAAGGTGAGGATTGGAAGGGGGGTGGCAATTTGCCCCCATCCTTGTGATAGGATTTCATCCCTTCTGCGCATATCTTTAATGTACCCTTTGGGATCTTTTGAGTCTGTCAAAACTGCTACGACATCCTCAACGACAAACCACCATTCTTCTTTGTACCATATTCTACGAATTTGCTTTCCTTCAAAGACTGCCAGAGCATTTTTACTTTCCATGTTTACAACTACAGAATTCACTTCTATATAAATTCTACCCGAGGTTGTCCAGTGCGGGAATGGCTTACGAAAAACTCTTATTACAGCTTTATTCCTCATTATTTTGCAGAATTGAGCCACTCCCGGCAAGGTGTCCAGTGGGTTAGGAGTGGGTAAAGAAAGTAGGTATTTGTTTAGCGCGAAGAGCGCCAGTGAGGGCTTTGTAAACTCACTGCGGTTCGTAGCTTTCCTGGCGGAAAGTATCTTTGGGAAGCAAACGATGTGCGCTCGTATCGTCGCGGTGGGCTTCATGCCCGCCCATCTTGCATACACACAGCAAAGCAACGACTTTGCTGGTGTGCCAGTGAAATCGCTGTTTCACTGTGCAGGATACTTGCCGAG
>JAHFRS010000041.1 GCA_023266155.1 archaeon | reverse complement strand
AATTTATATATCTTTCGGCCAAAAATTAACTTTTGATTGTCAATAATCCCTGAAAGGGGGGATCGGCGCCGGTGGATTAGCTTTCGGTTATCAGTTGTAAGGTGGAATGAATAAATGAAAAATAATTATTTTGAGAAGAGAATTTATCTTTTCACTTTCGCCAATCCCAGCAGCCGATCTTTTTTCAAGCAGGCAAGAACAGTTTTTCCCACTAAGTCTTCGGGCTTTTGAGCTTTAAAATCATCCATCAGCCTTTCAATGTCGCTCATTTTTGTATAGGTTGCTCCCGCTAATCCATGAGACGTATAATGAAGAATAACATTGAGCCCCAGCGGTGTTCTTGAGGTAAATGGCCCGGCAACAGGATGTCTGCCAAAATATGCTCCTGCGATAGTGGCTGATTTTGTGGTGATATCTTTTGTTCTAAGTCCAGCAACCACGCTTTCATCAACCTGATAATGGACATAGACGTTAGCAGGAAGTGCAGGCTTGCTCACTCCTTGACAATTCTGCCTGATAAGGTCGTCTAAGCTTCCCAAAAATGTATCTCTGCTCACAATAAAATACCTATCTTGAAATTCATGAAGAATTAACGCGTAATCTGTCATTGCCTCTTTAGGAATAATGGCGGTAACCACTTTACGCCCATAGTCAAAGACGCGCCTGTCCAACTTTCCTTCATTACCTGACTCATGGGTGATCGCAGCGACATGTCTCATGGTTTGCATACTTCTTCGTTCTAATTCGCCTGCTAAATCTGTCTCACCATAAATTTCATCTGCATTTTCAGCACGAGCAAATCCAGGAGTCAGTTGCACATGTACACAGCCAAGCTGTGATTCACCCCCCCCATAATTTAATGTTATCATATCCAGTGCCTGTGAAACATCCCTGTCAGATAAGAGATTAACCACTGCTTTTTTAGATGGAGAATCTAACCTCAAACTAGGTGTTAGCTGTCCTTTGGCCACTTTTTTATGTTCTCTGCTGAGTTCTGCCCAGACAGTTTCTGGTTTAGGCAAAGCTTGTACTACTTTTACCACTGTACCAGCAGTCAAAGCTCGTACTACTTTTACCACTGTGCCAACAGTGAATGGTTTTCGCGCATAGACATTGATTTGATAATCTTCGTGTCCCATTTAAGTTTGCAGAACCAACGCGGCTTTATAAAGCTTTTGTTACTTTACAGTAATTTTCTTGGAACGAGTTGGAGATATTTTTATGACCAGTTAAAATACCAGACAATTCTCTCAATTACTTTTTTAAATACCTCCATAATCCACGGACAGAATGACCTTTCCCGACCGTTACAACCCCAAAGAAGCTGAACCTAAATGGCCGAAGTATTGGGAGGAACGTTGAGATGAAAATTATCAGCAGTAAGGAAAAAGACTTTTTAGCCGTCGTTTCTCTTATTCAGGCCGCTAAAGAAAAAGCCTTTCTCGCCATCAATACCCAGCTGATAGATTTATACTGGAATATTGGAAAATATATTAGCACAAAAGTCCAGAGTGCCCAATGGGGTGAAGCTATTGTCCAGGAGCTCGCTGATTTTATCATGCAGAAGTATCCTGATTTGAGAGGATATTCAAATAAGAATTTATGGCGGATGAAACAGTTTTATGAGGCCTACGCCCCAGAGCCAAAACTCTCGGCACTGCTGACACAATTAACTTGGACTAATCATCTGCTGATATTGTCAAAGACTAAGTCGCTGGAAGAAAAAGAATTCTACCTCCGGCTGTGCCTCAAAGAGAGATATAGTTCTCGAGAGCTGGAGAGGCAGCTTGATTCTGGTTATTTTGAACGAAGTATGATTTCAATAAAGAAACTCTCGCCAGCGGTGAGACAAACGAGACCAGAATTAGCTGCGGGAGTTATATCTCATCTCTTCCGGAGGAACAGAGTAACATGAAAAAACCAGCGAGCAGTGATATTCCCGACCGCTACAACCCTCATGAATCCGAAACAAAATGGCAGCAATATTGGGAAGATCAGGGGATTTACGAGTTCCATCCCGATGTAAAAAAAGAAATGTATAGTATTGATACTCCTCCGCCCACGGTCTCCGGTAAAATGCATCTGGGCCATGCCTTCAGTTACACCCAGCAGGATATTATCGCCCGCTATCAGCGGATGCGCGGCAAAAACGTTTTCTTTCCCTTTGGCACGGACGATAACGGCCTGCCCACGGAACGGTTAGTGGAAAAAATCAAGAACATTCTCTCCAGCAAAATGAGCCGGGAAGAATTTGTCAAAATCTGCAGGCACGTCATTGAACAGGAAAAGCCGCTTTTTATCCAGAGCTGGAAGAATATCGGCATGTCCGCCGATTTCAAACGCTCCTATTCCACCATCAATACACACTGCCAGATAACCTCCCAATGGTCTTTCCTGGAACTATACCGAAAAGGTAGGATTTACCAGCAGGAATCACCAAATACCTATTGTGTCAGCTGCCAGACCGCCATTGCCCAAGCCGAATTTGAAAATCTGGAGATGACGTCTCACTTTAATGATGTGTTGTTTATGTCAGGTGGGAAGGAATTAGTGATCTCCACTACCCGACCGGAACTTATTCCTGCCTGCGTCGCGTTATTTTATCACCCCGACGACCCACGCTATACTCCACTCAAAGGCAAATTCGCCAAAGTTCCATTATTTAATTACGACGTTCCGATTCTCAGCGATGAAACGGTAGACAAAGACAAAGGCACGGGCTTGATGATGGTCTGTACCTTTGGTGATAAAGACGACGTGGATAAGTGGCATCGATATAAACTTCCTCTGCGTGTGGTATTGGAAAAATACGGGAAAATGAATGAGTTGGCGGGAGAATTTAAAGGGCTTAAAATTAAAGAAGCCAGAACCGCGATTCTTGACAAATTGAAAATCAGTGGAGCCTTAGTTCGACAACAGCCGATCACGCACGCCGTCAACGTCCATGAACGCTGTAAGACTGAGATTGAATTTCTGAAAACCAAACAGTGGTACATTAAGATTCTAGACAAAAAA
Source organism: archaeon (assembly GCA_023266155.1). Taxonomy (GTDB): domain Archaea; phylum Nanobdellota; class Nanobdellia; order Woesearchaeales; family GW2011-AR9; genus JAHFRS01. The sequence continues at coordinate 5,723 of JAHFRS010000041.1, read as the reverse complement.
GAAGAATTGCTTAGATTAGCAAATGAAATCGCTTGGTATCCTGCACATATGAAAGTCCGTTACGATCATTGGGTGCAGAACCTCAATTGGGATTGGTGCATTTCCCGGCAACGGCATTTTGGCATTCCCATTCCGATCTGGACCTGCCGACGCTGCCAGACGATAATGCTGCCGGAGCGGAAAGAGTTGCCGGTTGACCCCACCATCCAAAAACCCATTAAACCTTGTTCTTGTGGTTCCACAGAATTTAGCGGTGAAACTGACGTCTTGGATACTTGGGCGACATCGTCAGTGACCCCGGAAATTGCCGGCAATTGGGCGCATCAGGGCGAATATGATTTTATCTTTTCAGAGAAAGATCCTTTTTCTTTACGGCCGCAGGCGCACGATATCATCCGGACCTGGCTGTTTTACACGCTCGTCAAAAGTTATTTCCACCATCATCGGGCACCATGGAAGACAGTCATGATTTCCGGCCATGCCCAGGATCCACAGGGAAGGAAAATGTCAAAATCATTAGGTAACATCATCGAGCCACAAGTGATGATCCAGAAATATTCTGCTGACGCTTTACGCTTCTGGGCCGCCGGCGCAAAATTAGGCGACGATTTACCATTTCAGGAGAAAGATCTGGTGACGGGCCAAAAATTTGCCACCAAATTATGGAATGCCGCCAAATTCTGTCGGCAGCATCTGGAAGATTATGATGGTGCTGATGTTCAAGTCATGCCCGTGTTTGATTTGTGGTTAGAGAGTAAACTGCAGCGTCTTATTCAGGAGAGCAGCGCATCATTTGACCAGTATGAATATGCCAAAACTAAAACGGGAGTGGAAAATTTCTTCTGGCACACCTTTTGTGATTATTACCTGGAAATCGTCAAGGACCGGCTGTATAATCAGCAGCAGCGCGGCCCTCAGGAAAGAAAAAGTGCCCAGCGGATGCTTTATGCCGCTTTACTCAGTATCCTGAAAATGATGGCGCCGATCATGCCTCATCTCACGGAAGAAATCTACCAGCAAACCTTTGCCCAGCAGGAAAAGAGCAGCAGCATTCATTGTTCATCCTGGCCGCGGAGCGACACCAGACGAATTGATCAACAGGCAGAACTGGTTGGAGATCTCGGTGTGGATATTATCGACGCGGTGCGAAAATACAAATCAGCACAGCATTGGTCAATGAAAGAAGAATTGAAAGAATTGATTTTAGTCAGCAGTGAAAAAGAGTTTCAACAGCTGATTCTTTCGATTGAAGACGATTTACGAGCTGTCTTGAATGTCAAAACGCTTTTTTTTACCGGCCCAACATCATTCCATAGTGAGAAAATGGCCATCGGCATAGGCCTAATTCATTGAGCCATTTTTGCTTCAAATAAGCTCATTTATCCGAAACCTTTTTAAGAAGGGGAGCAAATATCTAGAGAGAAAAGAGCGTGAGTGATAACGTTCTGACTAAAAACGGTGAGGTGTATCTTATGGCAGGAGAAACAGGATATTGTGTTAAGTGTAAAGCCAAGCGAGTTATCAGTGATGCCAAAGAAGTAACAATGAAAGGTAAAGGTGGCGTCGTCCGCAAAGCGTTGAAGGGAAAATGCCCTAAATGTACCACGACGATGTTCCGCATTCTCGGCGGCGCGGCCAAGAAGAAGAAATAAAATCTTCTGATTTTTTATATTTTTATTTTCTGTTCGTCTTTGAACCTTGCCACGATTTTTTCCCGTAATGAACGAAGCGGGTGGAGAATTCGTTTTAATTGCTGGGGATCAAAAAAAACTACATTTTTTAAGAGGGACCATTTGCACTTTTCTTCACTTCATACCCCTCTGTGGTATCCCCCACACTATATCCTAAACCAATAATCTTCTGCCGTAATTCATCTGCTTTCTGCCAATCTTTAGTATTGCGGGCGTGCAATCGTTCTTGTGCTAGCTTGATAACATGAGCAGGAATCTTCTCTTCTTTCAATTTCTGTAACCCCAAGCCCAAGACTTCATCGAATTTCAAAAGTAAAGTATACTTTTCTTTTCCACTTAACACTTCATCTTTGAGCAATTCCCACATCGTGGCCAAGGCTTGAGGGGTGTTTAAATCATCATTAATTTGGTCGTTAAATTGTTGAAGATATTTCTTGGATAATGGCAAATTCTCTTTTCTTTTCTTCGCTTTCTTCAATTCCAATACTTTTTCTACCAACTTTTTTCTAGCATTCCTTGCCCCTGCCATCGCTTCATAACTAAACATCAATGGCATGCGATACTGTGTTCCCAGGCAGAAATAACGATAATCGAGTGGATGAAAGCCTTTTTCTTCCAAAGTGGAAAGGATCACAAAGTTATTCCCTGATTTTGCCATCTTCTCTCCCGGTGATAAAACCAGAAATTCATTATGCAGCCAATACTTTACCCATGGTTTTTTCCCCGTCGCTGCTTCGGACTGCGCAATTTCGTTGGTATGATGTACGGGAATATGATCAATCCCCCCGCAATGAATATCAAACTGTTCTCCCAGATATTTCATAGACATGGCAGAACATTCAATGTGCCAGCCAGGATAGCCAGCTGGGCCCCAGGGAGAAGGCCATTTCATTTCCTGCTCTTGAAATTTAGATTTAGTGAACCACAACACGAAATCGTGAGGATTTCTTTTATGTGAATCTTTTTCAGTTCTTGCTTTAGTTTGCGCCTTCAAGTCCAAGCGGGCAAGTTTTCCATAATCAGCTAATTTTGACGTATCAAAATACACATTCCCACCAGCAACATAGGTAAATCTTTTCTGTTCCAACCTCTGGATCAGCGCAATCTGTTCTTTGATGTGATCGGTAGCCTTGCACAGAATTTTTGGGGGGATCAGGTTTAGCTTCTGGGCATCAACAAGAAACGCTTTGGTGTAAAAATCGGCTATTTCCCAAACTGTTTTCTTTTCCCGTTGTGCTCCTGTGAGCATCTTATCTTCCCCGGTATCTGCATCGGAGGTTAAGTGTCCTACATCAGTGATGTTCATGACGTGCTTGACTTTATAGCTGTTGAAAAAGAGAGTTCGTTTCAAGATATCTTCAAAGAGAAAACTACGCAAATTGCCGATGTGCATGTAATTATAGACTGTCGGGCCGCAGGTGTACAGACCGACTGATTTATCTTTGAGAGGAATGAAAAGTTCTTTGGTGCGACTTAAGGTGTTGAAAAGGTGTAGAGACATTATAGAATGAAAATAAGCAGGGTTTTTATGGTTTGCGGAAGGAAACGAGACAAATAAATCTCAACAGTGTAAATCACACATTATCTCGCCTTGCGCTTTAGCTTTCTTTCAGTTCAAGGTAACGATATATCTATTATCATTCTTCCGTACATTAAACATTTTTTTCTCGCCGTTCATTCTCTTGCTTAATCGCCAATACATTTGATCGGCAGCCCCGCTTAACATCTTATCCGACCACCATTCTGTGATGATTTTTTCAATGAACAAGAGTTCTATAGCCCTTTGCATATAGGCTCTTTTTTTGATGTACGTTTGGGTAATGTTCACAACAATTCTCTCTTTTGGGATAAATTCAACCAGACCGGCCTCTGCCACCAGGTAATCATGATCAAAAACCTGTAAGCCGTAGGGAAAATTAGATTTACTTCTGGCTCCGTTCGCAAAGGTCATAAAAATAACTGCCTCATGAATTTCGACTCTGAATTTCCCTTGTTTGACTTCTACTAATTTTCGCCCAGAAAGAGAAAGGCCAGCTTTGAGCTCCTCTTCAATTTTTTCAATGGTTCTATTTTCTAACTGCAGAAAAATCTGCTCATTATATTTGAATTGTTCCAAAAGCTCTTCAATAGGCTGGTGTGAAAACTTCTTTTCAAGAATAACCCGGAGCGGCTCTAATCTATGATGCAAATCCTTGATGATTTTTTGAATGGTAATATAAAGATTCAAATAATCAGTTCTCTGGGGGCCTTCATGAAAAGCCATTTTACCCTGCCGAACGAGGTCGATAAGAAGATGCAAAAGAGTGGTATAATGCTGCAGCATGGATTCCAGTTTTTGGGTATGATCATATACCATATCATATTTATAACGTGGATCATCACCAACTTGCATTTCAGGAATATCATGCTTTAATTGGAGGACTTTTGCCACCATCTGCTCAAATTCTTCTTTATCAATTATTACTTTTTGAAGAATTTCCAGTAAAGTTTGAATCTCAGTATCTTCCAGAGTGTACATGTATTCAAGATAATTAAAGTGATTTATAAATTTTTGGTGGATACTTAAAAAAATTACGGGTTATATAATTTTCGCAAACCGTTTTCAAACCGTGCTCTGTCAACAGCAGGAACAAAAGGAACAGAATATGCTAAAACTTGTTCCATCGTCGCTAATTTTATTTCCCGTGGAGCAGGTGGAACTGCATTTTCCGGCGCGGCGCCTGCGGCGCTTTCTGATACGACGACTTCACGATGTACCCCACGAAGACGGCCGTTGCTATTGATGCAACGAACAAAGGCATCGAAGCCGGAGTTGAGGTTGAAATTAACCAGCCAAGACGCCCGCCCAAATGAATTTTCTGTAGCATGAATACGAACATAGTCAGGATCCAAAATGTACACTCGTGTTTCAGATATACCAGCCTTAGCAAGCGTCTCCATAGTTTGAACGAAATCATCATCTTGACCATAGACACGCTGAGCTAATTTCTTTTCTTCTGGATTTAATAAGTTATAGTTTTGAGGATCAATCGCAAAATGACGATATTCTGCGTCATTTCTTTGTAATCTTAATTTCGTGAGATCAACTACCACCGTATCAGGTGCGGAAAGCGCTCGCTTTGTTTCTTTAGTAGTAGGGCGATAATTACGATCTCGAAGCAGTTGTTGACAATACTCATCAAACGTAGAATCTTGAAATAAGGGATTAAATCTTGCTCGAGTCATCGCAAGTGTAGGAGTTTTTTTCTTCCCTTGCAAAGAATAGACTATGCCATCGGCAGTATAGAAACATCGATCACGCAAATTTCCATCTAAAGTTACAGGATGAAGACGTCGTTCCTTCATCAATTCATCAACATGAAGAATACTCTCTGGCTTAAGTAATTTGTACACTTCTGCTAATGTGCCGAAAACGGTTTCAAGTGTCATAGTAAACCTCCAATGATGTGTTTGGGGGATTAAATGGGAGCCAGTTTATAAACCTTTTTGTGTTTATTACTAGAGAGGAGTATTCCCTAAAATTGACCTCCTCCCCAACCATAAATGGTGGGGATTTCTTGCTCAGAAGTTATTTAAACCTTTTTCAACAGCTTTATCACATCTTTAACCGAAATGATCTTCTCCGTACCCAGCACCATATCCCGCAGCAAGACTTTCTTCTTCTTCAATTCATCTTCGCCAAAGATAATCACAAAAGGAATACCTAACGCACTGGCATATTCCAGATTCTTGCTCACCCCTTTTTTGCCAAGAGAAAAACTTGAAGTAATGCCAACATCACGCAACTGCTGAACGAGCTGCAATGATTCTTTGATGGTATTGATGGGTATGACATAGACTTGTGCACTCGGTTTACTCTGTACTTTCTTCTCTAAACGTAACGTGTCCATGATTGGTTCTAAGCCAAAGGCGACCCCCACTGCAGGAACAAGACGATTACCACCCATAAAATTACCAATCATCTTATCCCATCGCCCTCCTCCTGCCACAGACGAGGAAATCGGGCCATTTTGCAGGCGTGCTTCATAGACA
>JAHFRS010000040.1 GCA_023266155.1 archaeon | reverse complement strand
CAACTTCCATAGCATACGCAACTGGTACATGAAGCAAACTATTCTCAACTGATTTAACCATCTCAGCAACTTTGTGATTTGACGCCACCAATAAAGTATTACAAACAATCGACAAAACATTTTTGAAATCTTCAGTATATTCAGCGTTATTCACACCGAAAACACGGGGAAGGTTCCTTAAATTCATTTCCGGAGACTGAAACCAGTCCCTTCTTGGTGCTACGGCGATGGGGTTCTTTAAATCTAATTCTTTGGTTAACGTATCAACCGTACCAGGAGTTAACGTAGATTCAATGACAATAAGTCTGTTATCGCCAAATGATTTTATTTTCTTCAGCACATCTTTTATTGCATCAAGCCATGGTTTTTCATCTTTTTCCGTTGGAACCGCAATAAAGTGAATAGGGCAATCTTTTAATTCATTAAAATCGGTTGTCGCTTTTATAAGTCCTCTATCCACAAAAGGTCTCAGTTGTTGTCCCATCCAGCTCTCTAAATTGGGTATCCTCACCATTCCTTGATTAATATCTTCAACAACATTTTTACTAATATCAAAGCAAATAGACTTTACTCCGCTCTCAGAAAAATGAATAACATTAGTAATTCCGATATAGCCTATGCCCCAGACCCCTATTTTTTGTGTACCATCTAATAAATCATTACTAATTCCTATTTTCATACATTTCACCTGTTAAAATACACACTTTTTGACTTAATATTATCTAGTTTTCAAGACCAAAACGATTGTATTTATTTAGCACCATAAAGTCGAAATCATGCGAAGCCTCATCGAGAGCTGCGCGGGGGTCGCCCCCTACGGGGAAGCAGCTCTTACGATTTTTACGACGAAGATTTCGAAGGTGCTAAATAAATACAAACGATTAATAAAGCTTTTGGTCATCTGTTCTCTATTTCAAAATAGTTCAGAAATGAACCTAAGAATCGATAAAGTTAAAAATAACTCCCCTAATCATTAGATGATGAGAATTGCCCTTGCCCAGATGGAAGTGATAGCTGGAAGACCAGACATAAATATAACTAAAATTCTGTCTTGTATTAAAAATGCCAAGGAAAAAAAAGTTGATTTAATTGTCTTTCCCGAAATGTGTATTGGTGGTTATTTTATCGGAGATGATTGGAATAAAAATCATATTGTATTCGATTTAATGAGTTATAATCAGCAAATGTTAGTTGCAAGTAACGGTATCGCTGTAGCTTTTGGCAATATATATGGTGATTCAAAAGAAGAGATAAATAACCGAATAAATGACTCATCCAACCACCATAATCAAGATGGAAGAATGAGAAAGTACAATGCAATATATATTATACAAAATGGAGAACCCGTACCAAGATTACGAGAGCATAGTCTACTGCCACCTGGAATTCAACCAAAAAACCTACTGCCCAACTATCGCTTTTTTGACGATAAGAGGTATTTTTTTTCTCTAAAAGATATTGCGGAAGATTTTAATGTGAACATAAAAGATTTATTACAGCCTTATTTAATTGATGTCAAAGGGATTAAAATTCCAATTGGCTTTGAACTGTGTGAGGATTTGTGGTGTGAAGATTATAGATATAAAGGGGAAGTACTAAATACTACTAAAATACTCACAGATAATGGCGCAAAATTGATTATAAACCTCTCTGCTTCTCCCTGGACTTATGGTAAAAATAAAGCACGTGATAGAAGAATACAATTTATTAAAAAATGTGGTGGAAGTAGTTTTGTACCATTTTTATATGTAAATTGCGTTGGCGCCCAAAATAATGGCAAGAATGTGATTACGTTTGATGGTGGAACCACTGTATATTCATCAGATGGTTTGCCAGTATTATTTAGTCAAACACCATATGCAGAAGAGTTGATGATTGTTGATGATAAGACATACAATAATCTTCCCCTTGAGAGAATTGAAAAAGAAAAAATAGCTCAAAAGTATGAGGCAATTATAACTGGAATAAAACATATAAAAAACATGATTGGCTCAGTCCAACATCCGAAATTTATCATTGGACTTAGTGGGGGCGTAGATAGCTCTTTAGTTGCAGCATTAGTTGTGCAAGCAGTTGGCAAAGATAAAGTAACAGGGATTAATATGCCCACGCATTTTAACACACAAGAGACTAAAGACGTTGCAAATCACGTCGCAAGAACATTAGGTATTCCTTTTATTACAATTCCCATCGCAGATCAAGTAGAATTAAATGAAAAAATCATTGGCAAACATAGCACCAATAAAAAAATAAACCTGCTAGTAGCTGAGAACATTCAGGCCAAAATAAGAGGAACGACTATACTCTCTAATCTTGCTTCACAAGAAGGAGCATTGTTCACCAATAATGGCAATAAAATAGAGATAGCCACAGGATACGCTACGTTATATGGAGATGTTGATGGTGTTATAGCGCCGATTGGTGATCTGACAAAGTCAGAAATTTTTGAGATGACAAGATATCTTAATAACGAAATATTTCAAAAAGAAGTAATCCCAAAAATCCTCTTTCCAGATAAATTGTTTAGGTTTAAATTGCCTCCAACCGCAGAGCTCAAAGAGAAACAGATAGACCCATTTAAATGGGGCTATCATGATGCCCTTCTCGAAGCTTATGCTGATTATAATAAAAAAACAATGGAGGATATTGCCCAATGGTATCTTGAAGGCACATTAGAACAGAATTTAGGTATTTCTACAGAATTAGTACAAAGATGGGAGATAGACGATCCCAACATATTTGTAGAAGATTTAGAAGACTTTTCCAGAAGAATCCAACAGAATGTTTTCAAAAGAATACAGGCACCGCCTATCATCGTTGTAAGTAAATCATCCTACGGGTATGATATCAGAGAAAGCCAGCTCCCATTTATGTTGACACAAAAGTACAAACAACTAAGAAAAAAGATATTATCCCTTGTGAAATATAAGAGAATTGTAGGAGAGAATCGTATGAGATAAATTTATCCATCAAAAAAGTATCAACTCATTGAGGGATAATATAACCACCACAAGTTATTTCTTGTTTCCATACAGTTCTTTATCTACTTTTCGGAATTGGGAAATGGTGTAGAGGAACTTTCGGAAAAATTCCCCAACAAATACCATGAGATAAATGTAGAGCGTAATCACTACAATATTAAACAAAACACCAAAAAACAAAACGTTGAGCAAGAGATTTAACCTAAATAGATCGTATATTTTCATGAGAGTTGTTTTTTGACCTTCCTTACGTGGACTCCAATATATCCCTTTTAAGACACTTTCAACATGCTCATTTTTAAGATTATAAATACTAGGATTAAACACAAATAACTTGGTATATACAAAAATGACCGCATTCGCGATACCCAACCACATAACATCAGCTGCATAACCCAGAGCCAAGAAAAGTAAAGGATAATTTATCCAATGATAAATTTGATCAACATACATTGCTAGCACACTTTGCTCTCCATAAAAACGCGCCATCTGGCCGTCAACATTATCTAAAATTGCGCTCAATTGATACAGTAAAACACCCCCCACTATATACCAATAACCACCATGCGCAATAATAATACAGCTCACAATCTGAAGGATAAACCACAGAAACATTACCTGCATCGGTTTCAACGGTGTATACAAAAAAAATTTAGTGATATAAACTGCACAATCTACTTCTAACTTATTCATACCTGAAATTGGTCTTGTCGGATCATGCATTCTTTCTCTTAATACTTTAATGGAAGGAATATTTTTCATTTTGAGTGATCAAATTAAAAAAAAGTATAAACATATTTAGTACACTATTTAGAGAGGTTTTCGGCCGCTGACCCAATATCCAGAGGTTTCCCAGCCTTTTGGTTTCAAAAACTTATTAAGTCCAATACCATTTTCGGTAAACCATTCTAATATTTCTTCACGCGTTTGATGGCTTGCAAACGTTGGATGCCACCAATCAACATTATTGAGATTAGCAAATCCTAAGCCCCTCTTCTCGTTCCACCAGCAGTGGATAAAATGATCATACATAAACTTCTGCAGCTTATATTTCCCTTTTTCTATCCCAAGAAGCGGAACATCTTTTTCAATGACAATTCGACCTTTGATCTTAGAAAATGCCTGGCCAAGACGCGAAATCTGATCTGAAAATTCATACACCTCTTGGTAAGTCATTGCCGTCGTCTTCTTACGGATCTCAATATCAGACATCTCTCGCAAAAGAGGTTTAACAGCATAAACATAAATGCCTATAATTCCCCCTGGCTTAAGTGTACCAGCTAACTTAGCAAAAGCTTGACGTGCATCTCCTGTGTGGTGGATAACCCCCGATGAAAAGATGGCATCAAACGTAGGACCACTAAAAGGAAGATGCAAAATATCCCCCTGAAGAACACAAACATTGGGAATCATTTTAGTACGAACACGTGCCACATCAACTGATTGAGAGATGTCAAGAGCAAAGCGTTCACAACTTTGATTGTGATTAAATAATTCCTCAGCCCAGCCAATGCCGCAGCCAGCATCTAAAATACGAGTTCCCGACTTAAAAATCTTACTCTCAACTTGCACAGCACCTTGAAGACCAAAAAGATGCCCCAGTTGTTCTGAAAGATCAGCCGCTTCTCCTTCTGTTTGCCCTAACTGCCGACCAGCGGTCTCTTCCCAGTTTGTCCACTTTGCGGAAAATGATTGTACCGTCTGGTTCTTTTCACCGTAGAAGCTTTCGGGAACAAAGCGGGGTACGCCGCCGATGATCGGCCAGATTTTCCCACTCTGAGAGCAGAAATGACCCCTAATAACATCATCCCCTTCTTTTTCTTTGGTAACAAGTTCAAGAGACTCTCCACTGTCTGGATTGCGGAACACGGACGCCCACTTCTCTAGCATGCTCATACCTCCTTCGAGGAAAGTTCCCCGAGAACTCTGAGTTTTAAAGAGTAATTTAAATAGTTTTCGGAAGTGCGTACTTATTTAGCTCAACTGTGGTCTGGAGAATATTTGTTTAATTTTATCGACGACAAAAATTACCAGCCACCACTCATTCATTGATGCTAGCGAGATATAGTAAACTGCGAAAGATATCGCACATCAATTATCGCAGTTTACTATTAGATAACTGCGTGTAATGTGATCTAACTTACGCAGTTATCTATAACTTACAAAAAGACAATGTACTTATTTCTCGACGTTAAAGCACACAACATATTCGTGCAGTATCTAATTCGGCTAAATAAGTACGGAAGTGCCGGCATATCAGAGGAGTTAGATGACTTTCAAAGAGGATTACACCTATTTCAGTCAGGGTTAATGCCCGCAATTTGCTGTGGTTAGGTCTTTTATTTCTTTGTAACTGACCCTGCCATTCTTTTGAATAAACGAAAATCTTCTTCTCCCAGTTCGCCAAAAAGATATAGTAACAGGAAATACAGAAGGAATAGCCCGGCACATAGTGCAACGATAACGAAGCCCTGATAGGGAAAGAAAGAGGCGATTAAAGAGACCATCATAGAACAGAGCGTAATCCTGATCAAAGAAAACCACGGCATTAAAGTTTTATACACCATGTAGATGTAAATACTAACCAGGAGAAGTGCTAACAGCGAAGTTATCAGAAAAGAGAACGCGGCCCCTATAATTCCATATTGAGGGATGAGCAAGAAATCTAAAATAACAATAATGAACAATAAGAGTAACCCTAAACGCATTTCCATCCCGGGTTTTCCACTTCCGGTGATAATGGCCGTGAAGATGGAAAAGATGGACCAAAACATTGAGCCAAAGATCAAGACGCTGAGAACCGGGCCGGCCAGGCTGTAGACTGGCGAGTAGAACAAACTGAGAAGTTTAGCGGAAGTAACGGCCACGAGCGTCGTAAGTGGTAAGAATAACAACAGGGCGTAGCGAACGGATTGTGAGATATACTTCCTAACCAGAGAGACATTATTATGTGCTAGAGCCTTGGATACCGACGGCATGAGGGTAACGGGAAGATTGGTAAAGATCATGGCTGGCGCCGTGGACAAAGTAAAAGCGGCAGTATACAATGCTACGACGGTATTATCCACTAAGAAGTATTTGATCAACAAGACGTCGACATTACGAAGGAAAGTAAAGGCTAAAGAGGCAGTAGTGACGGGCAGGGCAAAAGCAAGTATTTTTTTCCAGGAGAAGGAAGAAGAAGGACCATAATAAACTTTCAGGACAGGAGCGACTTTCCTTTTTAAGAGCCACCAGGATAAAATAAGCCCCGCCAGAATAGCGAGAAAGTAGGCCCAGAGTAAGCCAAAAATTCCAAATCCTAAGAACAAAAAAATGAACGTCAATACCATCCTGGCAATAGAATGGATCATGGCAACATTGGCTTGCTCCCGAAACAATTTCAAGCCATTCATGTAACCGCTGGTATACAAAGAGAAAAGTGCTAAGGGAACCGTTATCATCCCAAGAAAAATAATGTACCTGGTTAAAGAAGTATCATGGAGTAGGGCCGCAATATTTTTGGCAAAGATAATATACACCAGGGCGAAGATAAAGGCTAACAGCAACTGTAATTTAAAAGAAATTTGAAAGAGGGAGTCGCGTTTTTCAGGGGAAGAAGAAACAAACTTGGAAACGGCACGAGGAACGCCGGTGTTCAGAACAGCCCGATTAATGAGATAGAGGGACAACAGCAATCCAAACAGACCATACGCTTCAGTTCCCAGATACCGAGCCACTCCAATGTGAATAATGTAGTTGGAGAGGATGAAAATAAGTTCAGCCCCCATCAGGTAAATCGTCCCTATGCCCAGTGACTGTTTCATGGCCATCTTGGAAGTTATGAACTCTCCACCAAAGCATCAGTGGATCTTTCCACCAGGACTTCAGAAGACCTTTCCACCAAGACCTTAGCAGATCCTTCCACAACTGCTGCTGTTGCTGCTTTAACTTGCCGCACTCCCCTTACTGCTCCGATCTGAATCAATTCCTGGCCGTGATTACCCTGCCCAGGCGCCCGCTCAATAGTTAATGGTGAGGTTGTAAATAAAGATTTCACGGCGTGTTTCAGCACAAAAGAAGGTTTATACATGATATTAAACCGCAGGAAACATTCATGGGTGCAATAGCACTTGGTATCCGTAATCCATTTGGCGGTGCTCTTGGTCATGGTGGAAGTCCAGAGCTTGGTAAAATCAAAACCATAATCCCGCACATTTCCCAGTGGCTTATTGTTCAGCAATTCACAGGGATAGACATCACCTTTTTCATACATCACGCCCAGCAGCGCCCCGGCTTTACAGGGCAGGACGTGTTCTTTTTTTTCGACATTGCGAATGATGATTTCCATCCGTATTTTATTCATAACATCGCGCAGATAGGTTCTCAGCCCTTTCTTTTGCGAGCGCTTTTCCAGCTCATAGAATTTCTTGTAATTATGCAAGTTAACGCCAAACAAGTCCATTTTCTTAGCTTCCCCCCGGATAATGTTGAGGGAAAGAACGTCGGGCTTGAGTTCATTCTTGACATAACTGTGGAACACTTCCAAAGTGTCCTGGTTAAGAGAAGTAAGGGTGGAGACGACTGAGACTTGCAAATGAGGATATTTTTTTTGCAATTCTTTTAATTCCCTAAAAGTTTTGACCGCGGTCTTAAAACAGTCTTTAACTTGCCGGATTTCATCATGAATGGTCTCAATGCCATCCAAAGATAAGACAATATTCAAATCTAAATCAGGGCAACTCTGCAGGATCGCCGTGCAATCTTTAATCGTTTTTTCGGTGAAGGTGCCATTTGTTGGCACAGAGACTTCTTTAACTGTGGTGTTGCAATAATATGTCTTAATCACTTCGGCAAAATCTGGGCGGATGAACGGTTCGCCTCCGCTGATGTTAAGAATTACGAGATCGGGCAGATGTTTGGTGACTTTTTCAATTTCTTCCAGAGACAATTCTCCTTTGGTGTTCAGATTCTTCCAATAGAAGCAATGGCCACATTTAGCGTTGCATTTGGAGGTGATGAAATGAATTAATTGTAAAGGTGTTTTGGGCTCTTTGACCACAAAGTACTTCAGAAGCTTTAAGTAGGAACGGCGCATCAATAAAAAATTGCAGGAATGGTATAAAAGCTTTATGGTCTTCAGATTAAGTCAACTTATCGTCATCTCCGCTTTTCTTGCTAATTTTATGAGATCAAGTAATTTATTTGTGCCCAGCGGCAAAATTAATTCAGCACTCTCTGCCGGCGTTTTCCCGTTCAGCATGCCATGCGGACTTACATAATTGTAAAGTACTTTGCATAGTACTGATGTTGCTTCAGCACCTTCGTGTGATTGAAATACATTGAGAGCATCGAATCTCCTACTCAACTCTCGATTATGCTGTTCAACACTGTTATAGTAAACTGCGAAAGATATCGCACATCAATTATCGCAGTTTACTATTATAGTAAAGAACACAAATAATTGAGCAATAGATCTGTTCTTTACTTATTACGAAACTTTCCGTCAGGAAAGCTACGAACGAAGTGAGTATGGAGCATGTTTTGCTCTATTATTTATGCGAGTGAGTATAGATAACTGCGTGTAATGTGATCTAACTTACGCAGTTATCTATATTATTATGCTTCAATCCAAATTTCTTACAGGTAATTGGCGCACAAAGGGAATAGTTTTCCCATGTTGTGGACCAGTGGAAATGAGTTCATTCTACTTGGTCTTCCAGAGGCTTCACCTTGATTAATCCCATCTTGCGACACAAAACTCTTAAAAACATGCCCTTCTCTTTCTCTCTCCATGCCCGATTATAACGACCAAATCAAGCAGCTGGAAGATGAGCTGAAAAAGACCAAATATAATAAAGCTACGCA
>JAHFRS010000131.1:1017-3780 GCA_023266155.1 archaeon | reverse complement strand
ATCATTCCCGTCATGACCATTGAAGAAGTTCTGCAAGAAGCGCTGGATTGGAATGGGAAAGGTAAATTGAAAGAAAGGATCTTTAATGGGAAAGGGAAAACTGGAAATGGGAAGAACAGCAAGAGGAAAAATGTGGTTGAGAGGTATTTAACCACGACATGAAGAAAACAACGGCATTATGTTTTGGTCTGACGTTGACAATTTTTGGCATTGATAATTATGTTACTCATGTACAACGAGAATTGTCCTCAAAGCTTCAGGCTTACGAACACAAATTAGATGAACAAACAACAGCAGTAATGTGCACACCCCAAGCGCAGGCGCTGGAACAATGGTGTGAGGATACATATATTTCATCTCCTTTACAGCGACTCATTCTTCACCACTTTGTGGGTGATATGAATAACATCTGCAACCTCAGCAAACACAATTTAAAATATTATACCCAACGATTGGAAGTATTTTTCCGATATCTCGATCACCATCAAGAGGCCAAATTGTCACTGGAACTGCAAATTTATTCTTCTCGCAATGAACTGATCATTAATGTTCAGGAAAAAAAGAGAGATTCTTTCACATTTATTTTTAAGACAGATCCTTCGGACCAGATCTATCAGAACTTACTGCAACGGCTGAAAGATGATCCAGAAATTCAGGATGCTCTGACACAATTAGGGGAAGGAGATAGCTTCGCGCCGGATGAGTTCGTGGAAAGAACTTCAGAAATTGTAACGGAAGCACAAGGAAGTCCACTCCAATACGCGGTTGCGAGGCAAGTGCAGGAAACTGTCTACGAATTAAACGACGATATTATGCAGCAAGAAGTTAAAAATGCGATGGCAGAGAACGAATTACTGGAAAAACTTAGAGAAGAATCTATTATCCTTCACGAGGTCATGCATAAGACTAAGACACTTATCGGAAATTTAGAGCAAGTGCTGAAGTACCAGCAGGATTTGCATCAACTGACCAGGAATACGGAGCAGGAACTTATCCAATGGCAAACGGCATTACAGGATTATCACGCTCAGGATAAGGGCCTTCAGCTGAAAAAAATAGCAGAGATCAAAGAGCAGGAACGAGAAAGGCGGCTTTTCCCACAACAAATCTGGTCGCTGCTGGAAGAGGAATTGATTCAGTTTCTGGTGCAGGAGAGCATTCCCGGGAAAGAATTTTTTGATATTACTACCATCGCTCATGGGCACACTCATCCTGATTTTGCTTTGGAAGTGCCGAGCGACAACGGACCTTCCACTACAGACAAAACAGCCAGCTACTATAAACCCCAAATCGTGTTTGCGGCTTTGCCTCAGTACTGGTTGATCTATGAAGTCGTCTGTGGCAAGAGCAGTTTAGTGAAAAAATATCCACGAACGCAGGATTAAGTCAACTCAAAGTCATCTCCGCTTTTTTTGCTGATTTTATGAGATCAAGCAATTTATTTGTACCCAGCGGCAGGATTAATTCTGCTTCCTCTGCAGGTATTTTTCCTTTCAACATACGATGTTGGTGTCAAAATGTTCTTTCTACGACGACAAGTTCAGCAAGAACAAATTTTGTTTTACTATCAATCGCTGTCAGCCGATATTCCCAGTGATCTTTGACACGGGTATATTTTTCATCGAAGTGGATACGGCTCTTAATCTTTGGAGTACTGAGTTTCTGCTCGTTTTTTTTAAAAGGTGCGAATATTTAACCACCCATTTTCGTATTGCCCAACGAGTAATTTTAACATGATCATGTTGTTTAAGATGTTCTCTGACTTTTTTTAAAGATGCTCCATCTCCATATTCGTGCAAAGCACGAACAATATGTGTTGGCTTTGTCCTCATTCGTTTGAATCCATCATCATGCACATACCATTTGCCGCATGAATTACAGAAAAATTTTTGCTTTGAACCCGAAGCATTATGCCTCATTCCTTTTTTTGCCACATTGTTTAATCCACAAAGTTCACATGTTAGCATAGCAATCACCTCTAAAAACGGAGAAAGATGAACAAGTATTTAAAGATGACGTTTAGTAGACTTTATCCTCTCAGCACTTACCCAGCCTGTCACTTTTGTATGGATTTGTCAGGGATTATTCCTTCGTTCTTCCCGATTCAGTATTTTGAGATAATCTCGGGACAGTTTGATCTCCCACAGGTCAGCAGCAGAGTAATCCTGCGGGTGTTTCTCAATATACTCGACAAGATGTTCAAAGAAACCCGTTCTGGCAGGAATGTACCTTTCCCACAATTCAGACGGAAGAAGTTCTAATTCACTGATCAGTGCCGTAAGACATCTATCGGGCGTTCCTGGCTCTATCAGCAGAAATTCTTGTACTTCATGATACACCCAGTAGGGCCGGAATCGTTCTGGTACTTTCCAGGAAATGCCGAACAAATGGCCTTCATTTTGCATATTGGCCGTCATGCGGAAGACAAAATGGGGTAATTCCGGATTTAATTCCGGCGGGAGGGTGTAGTAGCGGAACGTAACTCCGTGAAGAGTAGCTTTAACCTGCGGATAGCCTTCTTTCTCAAAATATGTTCGGGTACGTTCAATGTCTTCTGCCG
The DNA here is from genome assembly GCA_023266155.1 of archaeon. Taxonomy (GTDB): domain Archaea; phylum Nanobdellota; class Nanobdellia; order Woesearchaeales; family GW2011-AR9; genus JAHFRS01. The sequence continues at coordinate 1,220 of JAHFRS010000131.1, read as the reverse complement.
TAAAAGTTTTCATGGGGTTTTTCTTCTCAACACTATTTTTTCAACATTATCTCCTTAACACCACAGAAACCAACAACTTTTGTACTCCGTTTAGAATAGCTCTTTAAAAAACTTCTGCCAACCAAATCTCACTCCACTAATATCCCTACTTTTCCCGGGAAAGCCGATTTCGCTTTAGGATTATCACTTTGTTCCGCCAGCAC
>JAHFRS010000131.1:0-1007 GCA_023266155.1 archaeon | reverse complement strand
TCAATCTCTTCTGCCGTAAAAGTTTTCATGGAGTTTTTTTCTAAGCACTATTTTATAATCATAACCACTCTCTTCTCAACACTTCAGAAACCAACTACTTTTGTCTGAATATATGACAACTATTTAAAAAACTTCCCTCATTAAAATCCTACTCTACCAATATCCCTACTTTTCCCGGGAAAGCCGATTTCGCTTTAGGATTATCACTTTGTTCCGCCAGCACGATGTCTATCTGGCAGTTAAATTCTTCTTTCAGCAGCGGCCGGGCATCTTCCATGATGATCTTTTCTTCCTCTGGCGATACCACCATCGATGGTAATCTTGAAACATCTTTGACCACACTCATCACGATCTTGCTGATGTCTTTTCCTTTCTCCTTAAATTCTTCTACTTCGAGCACTTTTTTCATGATTTCGCCCACATTTCTGGTGACACTGACTTCCTTATGAAGAAGCGTGAACAGGGGATACAACCAAAGTTCCGCGAGGAATAACGTTATTTTTCTTGGTTTCTCGATGTGGGCTAACGATAGAACGGCCCTGATGCTCTGGATCGTGGCCTGAATTAATTCTTCGCCGGCTTCCGCCTTAAGATTGATTTTCGTCTGGTCTAATTCCGGCCAGGCGGAAGAGGAAATCAAATCCTTCCCCGGATTTAGTTCTTCGCTCAGATGCGGCGTCAAGGGATTCATCAGTTGGCACCACAGCTGTATAATCTCATGAACAGTTTTCTGGTTCTCTCCACCCCGACGGACATACCAGCGGAAATCGTCATAGATCGTAAAATAAACCACTGATGCTAATTCCCGCAGCTGGTACTCTTTCATAGCCCGGTTAATATCTCTCAGATGATCGTGAACGCGGGAGAGCAGCCACTGATCAATCAGGGTTTCCTTTTTCCCTTTGAAAGCCGTGAGTGATTCCACCAACGCGGCAATTCGTTCCAGCGCATTCTTGTAATTTAGTACGACCTCTTCCTCCCAGACAACATCGACATGGGGAGAAGCA
>JAHFRS010000130.1 GCA_023266155.1 archaeon | reverse complement strand
CCGGATTGAACAATTCTACCCTTTCTAACTCTCGGTCTGCTCCCGTTCCTGTATAATCGTAATCGGCTAAATACTGCCGTCCATCATTTTGGGTAAGAGTTCCCCCAGTGGGAATGAAACAGCCGTTACTCTGATCTTTACAGTTACCATTATTCTTATGATCTCCTTTCTTATAATAATCCCCCTCTAATTGCTGGGTCTCACCAGTTTTGATGTTGATGACAGTCTGTGTTTCCAGCTCAAAATCTGTTACGGTGGTCGTTTTATCTTTATGTTCAATTTTCCCTTTTTCTTTTCTGTCCTTCCTGGCCTGCTCATCGGCATAAAATGGCGTTGGCGTATCACCAGTAATCACCTCTTTAACATCTTTTCCATTTTCCACGAGCAAAGTTTGCCCGCCAACGGTGATCGTTCCTTGCCCTTTCTGGTTTACTGACTGGGTGGCAATTTCCTGCCCCTGCATCATCAGGACTGTTCGGGAATTTTGCTGGTCAAGAGGTTTTCCATCCTTTTTAATATCATTAACAGTTATACTAATAGTGGTTAATAACCCTTCTTGCGTTCGCTCTATTTTCCCAAGATCATTTTTTAACGCGAAGGTGCCACTATTGGGATTATATTCTTTCCAATTCAGGATAGCCCAGTCAATTTCAGCATAATATTGATCAGAAATTGTTTTTCCGAGACGTTGAGATACCACTTCCTGGGGCAGATGGATGATCAGATCTCCAGGCACATACTTATATTTATCATTTAAATTCCCTAATTCAGCGCTATCAACCACCTTGCCCGCAGCATCGTTCTGATCATTACCTTTTTTGGTCTGCACAAATTTTCCATTAACGACTTTGAATTCTTTTTTCGTTGTGGTGGAAATGATGGTAGTACCTTCCGGTAAGAGATTTTTCATAGCTTCTAGGACAGTCAAATCTGGTTCAGTTGGCGCGGCTGGTGCGGGAGGTGATGCTGAAGCCGGAACTGGTGCTGGTGAAGGTGTGGAAACCGGTTCAGACGTTGCAACCAACGGTGCACCAAGCGCTAGAAGATATTCAGTTTCTATTCTTGTTTTTAGATTTTCACCAATTACTGTTACTTCTATACCATCTAAAATCATTCCTTCCAATTTCTTTTCTTTGTTAAAATAGAGTGCAGAATCTTTCCCGGTACTTTTTGTAAAAGTATATTTCACTATAGCATTTGGTCTGTCATGTTTATCCTTTTCCGTTAAGTCTGCTTTTTGATGTGTTACTTTATTAATAACAAAACTATCTGGTAGCTGTGCACCTTTCCCCACCACCGCTTCCCTTTCCCCGGAAAAGAACTGTTTCAGCTGGCACCAGAAGCTGCACTCCTCTGCCCCCGCAGCAGCACTGCTGATGAAAGAACTAAGTACGACCACCAACACTACCAGCATCACCGTCTTTTTCATGGATGTATGATTCATGGTCAATATTGTGGCGGTGAAGTGCCGCCACCTGTTCCTCCTCCTGCTCCTCCCTCAGTCTGAGCCGGTCCTGATTGAGCTGCTTCCTTCCCCAGCACACTATCGCAATACTGCAGCCCGCCAGATTCAATATCGGCTTTGACCGTTGTAATAAAACCGGCAATCCGTTCAATATAGCCAATCACGTCCCAGAGGTAATAAAGGTGAAGGCAAGCCGAATTTAACTTTTTACTCACCGTACACGATGGTCCACAGGCGACGATGGTGGCAGTATGAGCCAAGGCCAGTGGATCTTTCCACATCTGCCATAGTGCATTGACAACTTTATCCCAGAGTTGTGTAAAGGGTATTAAATACCACAGCTCACCGACGAAATATTTACAGGTAAGCAATCCTTCCAATTCGTTGCAGCCGCTGACTGTTGTTAAACCTGCTTTCACTTCATTCTGTAAGCAGTAAATCTTTCTGCATTTTATTTGCCGTAACTTGTCTAGATTCTTAACGATGCCAGGGATGCATAACCCCAGCATGGAAAGGTAGAAATTATCCTGTAAGCTGTGTGCCGGCCGGAGATCCTTTTCTACCTTTCCCAAAGGCGAATCTGGTGCCTTGCCCACTTCGATATTATAGATGGTAAGTACCGTATTCACAAAATTCTGGTACCAGCCCATACCTAATCCCGTTCCACGCCGACACGAAAGAAGTTGTACTGGCACATCAATGATCGTCAGCCCCTTATCAACACCCTGAAATACCGTATTCATCCCCAAACAAGCAGCAGTCACGGCAGCTTTGCCCCCCAATGGATCGACTTGCAAGGCATCTATCCCCGCTGATCCTAAATTGAAGGCAGTAAGGCCTCCCATCACTAATGAAATGGTCTGTACACCGTAATCCAGCCAGCGCAATATTTTGGCCGCTTTTCCAATCGCACCCCATAACCCGGTGTTCACTCCCTCTTTTTCCTTCTTAATTAAATCGTCTAACGTTTCATCAAGCGCTCCTCGTTTCGTGAAAGCAAATGGCACTTTCACCGTTACTTCCTGCAGTTCTGCCATCCGGATAGCCGCCTGGCCAACGATGGAAAAAATCTTCAGCCGGCACACATAGGGAATTTCCTGTTTGGTAAATTTCAATTCTTCACTCTTCCCAATGCCAAACAACTCTCTCCCATCAAATGGTTCAAACTCAATAATAATCTTGGGCTTGGGATTAGTCTCTCCATCAGCTCCAACGCCTTTATAGAGAAGGGCACGGCTAATGGCCGGAGCAGTAATTACTTTCTCTCCTTCGCCGGAAACTTCCTTCGGCTCACATCCTTCCAGATTCAGATCAATCACTTTGACTGTACTGCCCGTTGTTTTTAGATTAATTTCCAATGGCATACGGGTAAAGGTAAGGGGGGCAGTATCTAAATCAATAAAGTTGCTTTCTCCACCCAAAGGAAGAACTTTCTTCACTTCCCAAAAGTCCGGATTTTCTTCCGTGCTCAACCCCAATAAATCAAACTTAAAATCACCAGCTCCTTTGGCATGGCCGGTGAAACTCTTGGCATTTCGGGCCAGGGACGGCCAACTGCCCGCTTCATTCCCGGCGGTATCCCTGATACGGATTTCCAGCTTGACGTTCTGTTCCGGCCCGCTTTTGACGGGCGAGGTTTCCAGTTCGCAGTTCCATTTGCCTTCCTCCCGCGTACAGACATCTTCTTCCTTAAACGCCGCCCAGCCGGCCCCCAACCCTTTGGTTAAATCCGATTCAGGAAACTGTGTCCCGGCATCCATGACAATATCGTTAAGGTTGAGCAGAATCGTCAGGCCATTCAATTCCACCACTGCCAATTTCATTTTCAATTGATCGTTGCTCTGAAAATAATCTTTCTCGCCAACTTCAGAAATGCCAAACACTTCCAGCTTCTCAACGAGCGGACCGGAATTGTCAACAAACAATTCGATCTGTGGCAAGGTTCCCTGATTTCCCACTTTATCTTCAAATTTAGATAACCCGACACGCACTACATCGGTGTTAAAGCTGTGGGTAAATTCCCAATAACAGTTCAACGTGCTTTCGCTCTGCTCACAGGCCGTGGGAGCTTCTGACGTTCCTTTGCCCAGAGCCAACAGGTTGGCCCGAATGCCGGTTTCATCAATGCCAGCACCTAGTTCATTCACCCGCAGCAGCAGCCGTTGTGTTCCATCACGGATGAAACTTTTCCCCTCAAACGCCCGTTCGGTGCCAAAAAAGTCAATGGTGGGCGCAGAGACGTCTTTCGTCAATTGCTTGGAGATTGTTTTCACGGCAGAATTGCCTTTCTGAGCTGAAGCTAAAATAGTCACGGCAATCGTCTCGCTG
>JAHFRS010000129.1 GCA_023266155.1 archaeon | reverse complement strand
ACCAATGAAGTAGTTTCTTCATTGTGTGCTCGACCTGAGGACGGTAACGCTTCAACGAGCTAAACAAATACCTTATTCTTACTTATTCTTTCACTTTATATTCGACATCGACATATTTTCCTGCCGACCGCTTTTTACTTTCTGAATGTGCTGGTTTCTTAAGTGAAATTTTCCGATACAGGTAGCCGATGATGCCCAAAATGATAATAATGGGAATGAGAATCAGAAAAATATTGATCGCAATGATAAATACCGCCAAGACCAATGCCAGCACCACAATGCCAATGAAGAGAGCTTTAATTCCGGTGGCTTTCATCCGGTAGGAAATAGGAAAGAAGTATAAAAATGCTTCCTTCCGCAAAGCTTAGTAGGGCGATCCAGGTGCTCATCCTCACAAAAAATTCTATCGGAAAAGTTTGAATCAACAGCGAATCAGCCGGAAACTGCCAGTTGCCCTGCGAAAAAAACAGCAGATGAAAAAGAGTGAAAGTAATGTTAAAACTGAGGATAATCGCGAGAGATAACAGTATCACAGCACCAATGGTGCTGAATCCACCATCTTGACATAGTTTCACTAGGAATTTTTTCTTTTTCCATTGTGAGGTAATTATAATCAGCACGATGATCAACAAGCCATACAACAGGAAATTTATCGTATCCATCACTTTCTTCACATCATCAAGATGTGACATCTCCAAAGAAGTGTAATTCATGTTCAGTCTCCCTTGGCCTGAAAGATAAGAAAAGGTCTCAGCTTGAGCAATGGTGACAGGAAAGAGCAGGAGTGTCAGCTTATAAGATAATAACAGCAGAAATAGGGGGAGCAGGATACACCAGACGATTATAAATAGTTTCTTTTTTTGCATCGTATAGAGAAATGCGTTCATCAGTTTAATAATCTACGCATTTCTAATATGAATCTGTGCCTCAATATTGTACAAATCACTGCACAGATTCATACTTCTGAAAAAGATTGAAGTATAAAAAGATTAGTGGTTGAAAAAGTGAAAGGGGACGGTCTTTTTCTTCAAGCCGGATGGTGCGTTATTGTGCACTCTCACCGAAGGCAACTCTTCCGCATAGATGCGAAACTCAAGATGTTTACCCCCGATAGTGCCATAACACGAGAGTTCATCGATCCCCTCTCGTAAAGGCGCAGGAAAAATGCCTAAGAATCGACGTCGAGATTCGAGCGTCTTAGAACCGAGTGGAACAGCTTTTTCTACCAAGTCTTCCAACGAATCTCCTATTCGATTAAGGATGACATTCATTCGTTCCCGATCATACTCAGGAATCTTCAGTGAATCAAGCCGCCAACGCCGTTCCAAGACGTTCACGGTTTCTGGAGTGATATCAACAGCAATCAATGCTTTGTCCTGCCTTAGATTATATTTACTGTCTTTGAATGTAAATGGGACATAAAGAGGCGAGCGGGGATGATTTTGCTCGTAGCGATGACCATCCTCCCCATTGATATTGACAATCATGGCTTTAACATAGCCGGCATGACTGTATTTCGTGAGAGGATGATAGAATCCCTGTAAAGAGACGCGATTGCAAATGGGTGACATGACTCCTCATTTTATCAGTCCCCTTTATTTACTTTTTGCTGGAAAGGCACTGTCTTTTTTGTGAGTGATACTGCCCAGAGTCCGCTTCGAAGTAAGCTGCGGTGGTGTATAGACTCGGTCGCGTCATTCTGGATACGTATCCTTTAATGACTCGCAGTATCACTCACGTTTTGGACAGTGCCGTTGGAGAAAGACATGGGTTGTGCTTGTACTATGATTTGATAATCTGTTGTTTTCATCTTTATGGACTTCTCTAAAGAACCGGCATTGAACGCCATGCACTCTTCTTCAAACAGAGCAGCATCAACTATCATCTTCATTTCAAACAATGAGCCAAACGGCGGCACGGCGCCAGGGACTAAGCCCGTCGATGTGAGCAATTCTTGTGGTGTAGCGAAGCGCAGACTTGTGCTGTTGAGGATTTCTTTAAGTTTCTTGGAATCAATTTTTCGGTCTGCTGGAAGAACAGCCATGATAAAACCACTGTCCACCTTCAGTACCATGGCTTTGGCGCCGATCTTCAGAGGTTCGCCACGATAGTGGGCGGATTCTTCTGAGGTGTAGGTGGGAGGATGATTAATGATTTGATACTGAACATGATGTTCATCCAGAAGAGCAACAATCTTTTGAAAAATGGTCATGAGCGTTCCTAATTTCCTGTTCGATTTGCCGGGCGAGTTGTTCAAGGCGGGAGATCATGGTTAATATTTATAGATGATATCCTAAACTCTGGCCAATCATCATTCCAGCCAGCAGTCCGATGTTGTCACGAACGGTTTTGGAAAGATCCCGGTTATTTGGGTAAAAATATGTTCCGACGTCTGTTATTACTACAGCCATCGTACTCGGGAAAACCGTTCTTAAAACATCATATTCGACTCCTGTTTTTTGTTGATAATAACCTAACATTGTTCCGACCATTGAACCTATTAGAAAGCTCACCACATTCTCACCTATTACCTGTCGCAGCAGCGGGGAGGGTGTTTTTACTTTCTGCTCTAAAGAAACGATTTCTCCTGCCAGTGTGTTGGTGTCTTCAGTCATGGTTGGTTATCTCCCTAGATGATATATCCTATATTGAGGCCAATGACCGTCCCAGCCAACGTTCCGATGTCATTACGGATGGTTTTGGAAAGATTCCGTTTATAGGAGTAAAAATATTCTCCGATATCTACTGTCACTACACCCCCTATACTACTATGAGCCACACTGAAAACACCATATTCTATTCCTGTTTTTTTTAAAATATAACCCCCTATTATTCCTGACACTAAAGAAATCATAAAAATCGACACATTCTCACCTACGACCTGCCACAGCAGCGGGGAGAGAGTTTCCACCTTCTTTTCCAGAGAAACGATTTCTCCTGCCAGTATGTCGGTGTATTCAGCCATGGGGAACCATTTATTTCAACAATTCCTTTTAATGTTTTACTTACCTTTTAATTCTCTTTCAATTTGAGCAATCCTTACCGCGAGGTACGGGGGCAAAGGCGAAGCGAGTATATCACAACCAAGAAATTCTCTGGCTTTATTAACATCCCCCCTTTGGACGAGAACATAACGTTCATCCGTTATAGTTTGTGGCACGACGATGCCGCCTTGTTCATAACAAATAACGGGCTGTTTTTCCGGTTGGTCATAGCAGCCGCTCAAAGCTCCTGTTAATCCTAAGGTAGCGAGATATTTATTCATGGTCATGCTCATTGTGAAGTTTACCCCCTATTCTCTCATTGCTTTCTATTTAAAAAATATTCATCAGTTGCTTTCACGGCAACATAACTCAGATAGGTCGATCCAATTATTGTTAACCCCATTAATCCATATTCCACCACGCGAGGGACAACACCGAAGACTTCTGGCAGCGTTCTGGCAATCTCCACGGCCTTTTGATGAACGTATAGCGTATTCTCTATTCCGACGCCAACCATCTCTAATCCTACCAAACTGGTGATACCAATACCGCTTAAGTTTCTGGACATGTTTTAATCCTCCTCCCTATTTCAATCAATACTCCTGCCAAACCACCCCCATTATTTAAACCTTTCGTTATTTTATTACTTGTAAGTGGTTTTCAGAAGACCGCAAGTTTTAAATAGTTATACCATAGTATAACGATTGGTGATGCCACGTGGAAGCTATTCCAACCAAATTAACTCCCCGCTTAGTGCATGAGATGGATGAAATCGTTCACGAAGGCTGGTATGCCAATCGCTCTGAACTTATCCG
>JAHFRS010000039.1 GCA_023266155.1 archaeon | reverse complement strand
GCAAACTAATCCCATCTTTTCTCGCTTTTGATAGAACCTGCTCTTGGGCGATGTAGAGCAGAGCAATATTTTCGGCTTCACGCATTTCATTAATAAAACCAAATAATTTTTGCGGTTTTATTAATGGAAATCTCTCTCTTAACCTTCTCTCAAGATTACCATATAGGTTTCCTTGCTTATCGGGACTTTCCTTTATTCTTTTACCATTGGTTATTATTTGCGTGGCATAATTCGCTGCGCTCTCACCATATTTTATCTTTAATTGGTTCTGGATTGATTGATCATCTTGTATGTGCCTTTGCTGTTGAGAAGTAGGTTGCTGATTATATTGAGGATTATTCTCTTTTGCCGGTTCTGATGAACAACCGTAAAGTGATGCCACCAATAAAGCTAATTGAATATTTTTCATATTCACCAGCAACAGGCACCACTAAGCCTTTCTATAATTAGCCCCTGTCGAGTAGTATTCATTATTCTCAACCACAATTTTTGCGACGCTTCTGTTCTGATCTACAGTGCCGTTCCCATACATCTCTACATTCGCCGGTATATTTCCTACCATTATTCTGGTTAATTTCCTACCAATAGATTTAAAAATAAGAGGTGCTTTCTTAACCGAATGTCTTCCGTTGACGTTCATAAACAGAAAATCAAGGAACATCTCCGCCAGCTACGAGATGCGGTCGATGAAGGGATGGAACAGAATCCCATTACCATTGGCCTCCATACCAGCCTTGGCGCAGTTCAATTTCTGGAGTTGTACTTGCACAAAAAGAAGCTGATTTCTACCGGTAAAATGATCAAGCACAACTGGTTTGAACGGCCCAAGCTGGGACAAAAAATTCCCCCGCTTATTGAGCGGAAATTACCGGTACATTTTGAAGACCAGGAAACGGTTTACGAGCTTATGTATACTATCGAAGAGGTGCGAGATAATCTCGTTTATGGCAAAAGTACGCTCTCCCAGATCAAACAAGCCTTAGAGAATTTCCTTCAGTTGCAGGAGCTCCTGACCAGAAAACTCCATGAAGAAGGTGAAGAAATTGAATAGGGAAGAATTAATCGCCAAAAGCTATGCCTGGTTGAGTTACTTGTTCCAGGATGGGCGTATCAAGGACAAAGTGCGGCGAATCTATCTGTTTGGCTCCGTAGCAAGAAACGATTTTGATGAAACCAGCGACATCGACCTGTTCATTGACGTTGAGAAAAAAAATGAAGCGGGAGTCCAGAAATCGGTCCAGCGGTCACGGGCACGATTTCTTAATATTGAAGGTGAAAAATGGAGATTAAAAGGGCGGGGCCAGGAGCTAGTCGTTAAAGTGGGCTTCCCGGATGAATGGGAACTGAAATCAGCTCTGGAACGGGAAGGGATTCTCCTTTACTCTTCTACAGCAGAAAGCAAATTCCAGAAATATGTGCTGTTTTCCCTAGCGCCAATTTCTTCCCCGGCGAAACGAATTAAGATTATCCGGGCGTTGTGGGGAAGAAAAGAACAAGGATATATCATCCCAGGATTAGTCCAACGTTGCGGTGGCCGAATAATCAGTTCCCGTGTTTTTCTCGTCCCCAGCCAGGCCTTGAAGGAAGTTTCTTCCTTTTTGGCCAAAGAAAAAGTAATATTTGCCTTTGAGGAGATGTGGCAATAATTTCTGATTTATTCCGGACAAAGAAGCCGATGAAGTGGAACGACTGCTTGAGACTGAGAAGAAAGAACAGGAAGTCCGGGGGGAGATTAAGAAAGCGGTGGATGAGGTGAGAAAGGAGTAATAAATTAATAAAGTTCTGGGTAATCCGCCTCGTTGATGGATCACATTTTTGAAATTATTGATAAAACGGGACGTCGTATACGCCTTACCAAAGAACGCTGGCAGCATCTAGCCAAGCATCCTGACATTATGAATAAGCTGGAGGATCTACAATTCGTCCTGCAACATCCGCTCAAGATAACCGATTACTCCCTTGATGAAAATATCAAGTATTACTACCACTATTTTAAACAACGGGAAATGACAAAATACTTACGAATCATCGTTAAATATTTAAATGGCGAAGGCTTTATCATCACGGCGTACTTTGTGGAAACCATATGAAAGATGAATTTCATGTTTATTATGATGAGGAAGGGGATTTTCTAGAGATCCAGATCGGCCCTTATACTAAATCCTACTGTCGGGACATAGATGAAGGGATCTATGAACGAGTTGATGAAATGACGGGTGAAATTAAAGGCTTTGGCATTCTTAGTTTTAAAAAAAGAACATTGGCAAGAAAAGAAGTGGACATTAAACTACCATTTAAGTTGGCGATTACGGCGTGACCAAAAGATTTTTTATAGAAACAACCTGGCTTTCTTCAAAGAGGGTAGATTGATCTATAATTCTCTTGAGCCATTTTTTATCTTTTGCCGATACACCGTAAAGACATTGTAATTCTTTTATTTTTATCTCATCCATACAAATTAATTAATTTTCTGGCCAGATCAGGCGTTACCAGAATTACTTTTTGATTAGTAGCATATTTGTCTGGCTCGAACATGATTTCCGTAAACAGATCATTACAAATGGAGCTTAAGGCCCGGGCTCCCGTTTCTTCCGGGCAGAAGCTTGCGATGAGCGTTGGCACGGTTGGTTCTATTTCTAAAGCGTATCCTTTTAATTTGAGTAATTCGGTGTATTGTGTAAAAGGAGACCGTTTTGCTTCCGTGAGGATGCGCACTTTGTCATCTGTGGTTAATGGTTTGAAAACAGCCAGGGAAGGAAGACGACCAACTAATTCAGGCTTCAATCCATACTTGATAAGATCTTCCGGGCGTACTTTCAGAAGTGGATATTCGGTACTGGTTTTATCATCTCCCTGACATTGTCCAAAACCAATCTGGCGTTGTCCTTTGCCCAATCTCTTCTGAATGATATCAACGAGAGAACTTCCGGAGCTCCCTTGAAAAGCCCCCGCGGTTACAAATAACAGATTCTTCGTGTTCAATCTTTCTTTCTTCTTTACAGCAGGATCTTCAGGGCCCATAATGACGGCTTCTTCCAGCCAGCCGATTAATTCATCCTGCAATCGTGGGCCAAACCCGCTGCCAGAACCCCATTCGTCTCGTGCGAGTTTGTCTATTTCATCCAAAAATACAATTCCATACGGAGCTTCTCCCGTTGTTTGTGCTCTCAATTGTTCAAACACAGTTGATAAGTTTTCGCCTTTGTACCCTTCCGTTGATTTTCCCGTTAATTTGCTTTGAACAAAGGGAAGAGAGGCTTTCTTGGCCAATAACGAAAGCATATATGTTTTTCCTACACCGGAAGGCCCGACGCACAGTACATTTTCCTTGGGAAGGTCCTCCATTTTCGTTCTTACTTTGGTCATATAATTAGAGAAAGCAACAGAAATAATCATCTTGGCTTCATCCTGTCCAATCACATAGTGATTTAGATAGGAAACGATAGATTTAGGTTCTTCCAAATTAATGTCCCCGTTTGCTGTAACTTCTAACAGTGTTGCTGGCCCGAGTGTTTTTCCCGTCCCTATTTGTGCCGTTTCCTGCAGAGCTCTCTTTTCTGGCAGGGTAGGTTTAACTCCTCTTAATTTTTTCAGAACTTCTCGAACCTGTTGGTCAGATGACCTCATTGCTTGATGGTCATACGTGGAAAGTTGTCCACCCTTCTGTTTATACATCCCCTTACATATGATCCTTTCTTCAGTCTCAGAAACTAAAATTAACGGGTACGTCCCTTGTGAACCTTCAACTCCAAAAAGTGGAAATGGAGACCCTTCATGAGCAACCCATTTCTCATCTTTCTCGATACCTATGTCCATAACCAAATCAGTTAGTTTTAACGGAAGATAAAGAGTTCTCTCTCGAGATCCATTTTCTTTTACTAAATTTCCGTCTAGGTTCGGATTAAAATGTTCTTTAAAAAGAAAGTTATTTCTTCGTAAAAAGCCTATGGGAACTTCGACTAATTTTTCGTCTAGCATAAAATAACCGTAAATCACCCCGTTGTGAACATCTAAAGGCAGCAGATAGACGGGAGAAGTCGTTTGTTTCTGTTGCTCTTTTCCTTGCCCGCTATAACCAAATCTAACTTCCCTGCCAAAATGAATCCCTTGCAGAGCTTTCTCTAATTCAGATTCTCTCTCGCTATATCTGAACGTGAAAAGCCCCATGGTATGCCTCGCGAAAGGCAGGTTGTTTATAAACATTTCTACAATTAACCTCTATTAAGTAGTATTCTCCATTCTCCACCGCAATCTTTATAAAGCATTCCACTCTCTAATTTCCCGTCATTTGTCGTCTATAAAATGCTGGTGAACAAAACTTATTTTTAACCTTGAGAACCATGGCTGAAAGCAATCCCGAAAATCCCGCAGAACCGCCAGAAAATCGACCGGAAAGCCCAGAAAATGCCTCCCAAGCGCCTGAGAATCTGTCCGTACCTCTAGAATCTTCCCATCCAGAACCTGGTGAAACCATCCTTCCGCGGGTCATCGAGCAGGAGATGAAAGAAGCCTATGTCAATTATGCCATGTCTGTCATCGTCGGAAGGGCGTTACCGGACGTGCGGGATGGGCTGAAGCCGGTGCATCGCAGGATTCTGTATGCCATGCACGAGATGGGGCTGCAGCACAATAAGCCGTTCAAGAAAAGCGCCCGCATCACGGGAGATACGATGGGAAAATACCATCCTCACGGCGATATTGCTGTCTATGATGCTTTAGTAAGAATGGCGCAGGAATTCTCGCTGCGTTATCCGTTGATTAAAGGGCAAGGTAACTTTGGCTGTTTCACCGGTGATACGAAAGTAAAGCTCACTGATGGAAGAGACCTCACTTTCTGGGAACTTATCGAGGAGCAGAAGCATGGTAGAAAAAATTATACTTATACTGTCAATACTGAGGGGTGTATAGAGATAGCAGAAATCAAGAACCCGCGATTGACAAAAAAAAATGAACAGATTATAAAAGTAGTTCTGGATAACGGAGAAGAAATTAGGTGCACGTTTGATCATCGTTTCATGCTTAGAGATGGGACGTATCGTGAAGCTTCTCAACTTACGTTGGGAAATTCTCTGATGCCCTTATATCTGCGACCAGCTACGGAAGCAACGGGCGTACATTTAGCACTTACCGTCGACCAAATGGCCTATCAACCCATCAGCAATGAGTGGGTTGCCAGTGATTGTATCGAGCAAGCTAAAGTTTATAATCATAAAGTTGTCATGACGGAGTTACTTTCTGACCGGGAAGATGTCTACGACTTAACTATCGAAGATTCCCATAATTTCGCTCTGGCCGCAGGGGTCTTTGTCCATAACTCCATCGACGGTGACCCCGCGGCCCATCAACGATATACTGAAGCTAAGCTCCATAAACTGGCAGAAGAAATGCTGGCGGATATTGAAAAAGAAACCGTGATTTTTCGTGACAATTTTGACGGCTCATTACAGGAACCCACCGTTCTGCCCAGCAAAATTCCCAACTTGCTGATCAATGGCTCTTCCGGCATTGCCGTGGGCATGGCCACCAACATCCCTCCCCATAACGTGCAAGAAGTCTGTGATGGGATCATCGCTACCATTGACCATCCCGAGCTTACGGTCGAAGAATTAATGCAGATTATCCCGGCACCGGATTTTCCCACCGGGGCGGAAGTTGTCTGTGGTGCGGGATTAGTCCATGCCTATACCTACGGAAAAGGGAAAGTCATCATCAAAGCGATCATGTCGGTAGAAAAAAATAAAATTATCGTGAGTGAGATCCCTTACCAGGTCAATAAAGAAGAACTGATTGAACAGATTGCGGAATTAGTCAAGGACAAACGGATTGTTGGGATCAAAGATATCAATGATGAATCTGACCGGGAAGGGATCCGAGTCGTCATTGAGCTTAAACAGGATGCTGACTCTGCCGTTATTATCAACCAGCTTTATCAATACAGCAATTTACAACTCTCGTTTGGCATTCAGTTTCTGGCACTGGTTGATAATCAGCCAAAATTATTGGGGCTGAAAGAAATCATTGAACACCACATTGGGCATCGTCAGGATGTCATTGTCCGCCGAACTCAATATGACCTCACTCAGGCGCAGGAAAAAGTGCACATTCTGGAAGGGTTATTAGTGGCACTGAATAATCTCGATTCGGTCATTCCCGGCATTCGCAACAGTAAAACGGTGGATGATGCCCGGCAATTCCTGCTGACGACGTATGCCCTTACGGAGATACAGGCAAAAGCCATTTTAGAGATGCGGCTGCAAAAATTGGCTTCATTGGAACAGGACAAAATTCGTGATGAGCATCAAGAACTGTTGAAACAGATCATCTTCTTTCAGGAAATTCTGGCATCGAAACAAAAAGTGTTGTCGCTGATCAAAGCGGAACTACAGAAAATCAAAGAAGAATATGGCGATCCACGGCGATCACGAATAATTATGGGGGGAGAGGATGACGTTTTTGAAATAGAAGATCTGGTGAAAGAGGAAACGATGGTTGTCACGATTACACATGCCGGCTACCTGAAGCGCCTGCCTCTTGATACGTACAAAACGCAGCGGCGCGGCGGGAAAGGCGTGATTGCCACGGGAATGAAAGAAGAAGATTTTGTGGAAAAAATGTATATTGCCTCTACTCATGATTACTTATTGTTCTTTACTGACCAAGGCCAATTGCATTGGTTGAAAGTGTATCAGGTGCCGGAAGCCAGCCGGCAGGCGAAAGGCAAACACATTTCTCAGGTCATTGCCTTAGGGCAGGAGAAAATAACCGCGGTTATCCCCGTTCGTGATTTTAAAGATGGGTATCTTTTCATGGCCACGGAACAAGGAACGGTCAAGAAAACAGCATTGCAGGAGTTTGCCAATCCTCGTCGAGGAGGTATCCGGGCGATCACCATCGATGAAGGCGACAGTTTAGTGGGAGTGAAATATACTGCCGGAAATAATGAAATCATTGTCGCAACGAAGTTGGGTTCCGCAAACCGCTTTAATGAAGAGGATGTGCGTCCCATTGGCCGGCAGGGGCGGGGAGTTCGCGGCATCCGACTTGATGCTGGTGATGCGGTGATTGGTTTACTGGCAGCAGAAGAAGGAAAAGATATTTTGACGCTGACAGAAAAAGGCTATGGCAAAAGGACGCCGGTGTCAGAGTATCGCCTTTGTAACCGCGGGGGGAAAGGTGTCACGAACATTAAAATCACAGAAAAAAATGGGTCAGTATCGTCCGTGATGATCGTCGATGGTACAGAAGAATTAATGCTCATTTCCAAAAATGGTGTGGCGATTCGCCTGAAATGTTCTGACATCTCACAGATCGGCCGGGCCACGCAGGGAGTGAGAGTCATGAAACTGGAAGAAAATGACCAGTTGGCTGCTGCCGCGATGGTTGTCATGGAAACTGAAATGGAATCCAACGGTTCATAAACAATGAATTTTTTTGCTCTCGTCAATCCAGGACTGGAAAAAATCTGCCAGCAGGAAATAAAAGAACTTCTGGGCGGAAAAGTGCTCATGTCACCTTCTCTCGTTGAATTTGAACTTCCCGCTCTTTCTCAGTTACCAATCATCATTTCCCGGCTGCAATCGCCGCGGCGAATTCTCGTCAGTTTAGGAAAATATACTGATCTTGAAGAAGTACACGTTGAAAGCTTACCCTTTCCTTGGTCAGACTTTTTGCCGGCTCAATTCTCATTTAAAATTGAAGTGTTGAATGTCAAAGGCATGGACAACCGGATCGAACTGGCAAGGAAAGTTGCGGGGAAACTTTTTCCTGTGCTGGAGAAACAAAAGTTTATTCCACAGCTGGAGATGAAAAAGCCCGATTTTCTGTTGGTGTTGTTTTATAATGGCACCGAGTATTGTATGGGGTGGGATTGTTGCGGCCAAGAAATCGATGCCCGTGATTACCGGGTTTTTCCTCATTCTGCCTCATTTAAAGGGGATTTAGCGTATTATTTTATGCGTTTATCCGGATTTAAACCCGGGGAAAAAGTATTAGTGGGCTTTGTGCGGGATGGGGGTGTGGCAATTGAAGCGGCGTTGTGGGCTCATAATCTCCCCGTCAGGAATGCAAAAGCATATTCCTATCTCAAATTCCCTGCTTTTTCTCATGTTCCCGTTTCGTCTTCTTCCCTCACGACTTCAGCTCCCGTTTCTTCCACCCTTCTTTCTTCCACGACAACACTTTCCACGCCCCCCACCATTACGAAAACCATCGTGCACGGTTTTGATCCCAATGGGCAAAGTATTGTTGCAGCTAGAAAAAATGCTAAAATTGCCGGTGTTGCTAATATTCTACAATTTCAGAAATGCGCTCTGGACGAGTTGGATGTGCGATATGCAGAAGGCGAGTTTGACCGGTTGATTATTCATCTCACTACGAAGGATGAAGACAAATTAAATGAATTATATTATCAGGCCACCTATGTACTGAAAGCGAAAGGAACGTTGTTGCTCATCGCCCGATCGGGGTTAGAAATAACCGCGCCGGACAAGTTTATGATAAAAGAAGAGCAAGAGATCGCCAGGGGGGAGAGCAAATATAAAGTATGGGTGATAGGGAAAAAATGAAGTATAAGGAAAGCTGCTCTCGGGAAATTGCGGGCAGGCCGCTCGGCTCGTGCTTTCTGGTTGTAGACTTCGTCCAAATTAAGGTACTCGCCATCGCCGGAAAGCACCAACAAATTCTCATAAACCACTGCTGTTCTCGCCTCGCTCGCACAATGAAGCAACGACTTCATTGGCGCACCAGTGAGGTAGTTTCTTCACTGTGTGTCTTGGCCTTGCCCGCAATTTCCAAGCTTTCTTTATACAAAAATAAGCAGTCTTTAAATACTTCCATTTCTTTCCTTCCCAGATGGTCAGCTGGCGGGAATTACAGGCACGAATGCAGGAATTCTTCCGCTTCAGCCGGCAGGAACAAATAGGGA
>JAHFRS010000128.1 GCA_023266155.1 archaeon | reverse complement strand
AGTTTCTTCATCCCGTGTCTTCGATGTGACACTTGAAGGAGCATCATCCCCGTAGGAGGGGAGAGTCACTCCGCTGCGCTCCGTTCGTTGCTTGCGAGCAACCGACCCCCCCATAACGCTGTTAAACTACTAAAATTTTATCTTCACACTGTAGCATAGATCCTGTCACGATCTTTTTCCCTTTGTATATAAAATAAATGGGGAGAAGCATTGGGAAAGAGAGCGTTTAACTCATCTTTTGTTATATTATCTGTCATCCCTCGAATAGCAGGTGTTACATAGAATCTTGTTTTTCCATCGCTCGTTTCATTGCCATTGATGATGATTAAATTTCTTCCTCTGTAACATCTTTCCAGCATCTCTAAATTTTCAAAATAAAAACGTTGGTTCTGTTTTGTAGTAGCTATATTTATTTCTGATAGACTTTCCTCAAATCCAGGAAAACTGGTTTGATACGCTATCCTTGGTGTTGATACTATTACAAGAATTAAACTGAGGTCTTTCGGCTGCAGCCATGCTTGGATTGTTTGCCTTATTCCCATTAATTGTATTTTTAGTTTAAGGACTATTTAAAACTTTTGTGGGAAATTGTTGGAAAATTTTCTCCAAACAATCTCTGAAACCCATTTAATCGTTCAAGATTCTATGTTAAGTGAGGCGAAGCCAGAACCAGAGTGTAACATCCCATAACGAAGCGGAGGGCTGGCGAGAGTATTTTTGTGAGAATTTTTCGTTTCAACTCTCATAAAGAGGGGCGTACAATTTCTTTCGATTTAGATTGGAATTTCATTAGTAGCAGAGTGACGACTAAACTGACTGCGTATGCAAAAAGTGTGCCGATGATAAAGCTAAATTTGGGAAATACGGACATTGTTGTTATGGCATAAGCAAATAAAGACAGTGAGCCAACTGCCACTTTTTGCATTGTTGGGAACAAAATTTTTGGATCATAATACCAGTGAAGAATCATCAAAAGTGATGAAAAGGCGGCGGGGAACATCGCGAACATACCACCCCAGAATGGATTTAAGAGCTTACCGAGTAATACAACGAGAAAAACGATAAAACCGACAAAGGTCGCGCGGCCAACTTTTTGACCAAGCGTGTAATTCAAAGTTACTAGCTTTTCATAGTTTTTTCTTTGGAGTAACAGGTGGGCGATTAGAATGAGAAACGCGTAGCCCGCCACCCCAACCGCAAGGCTATTTATTTCAAGAACGACAACAGGGATAGCAAAAGCAAACCAAAATCCGATACTAATGATAAAAGTTACAAGAATTTGCCGGATTTTGCTTTTGACGATCTTCGCTAAATAGTTTGCGACATAAGCATAAACTGCCGCAAATAATATAGACAAACCGAGCGGTATAAGGGTGGCGGGCACTACATCTGCGACTGCTTTTGGAGAGAGTGTCCAGCCTAAAAAGAAAAAACTAAGCGCGACCGTCGTCGGAAATGCAAGAATAATACCAGCAATTCTTTTGCTTGATTTTTCAGCTATAAACGATAATAGAGCGATGACCACGCCGCCGACAACGAATGATACTATAAGTTGAATAACAAAAAGTTTGTTCATGATAAAATTTTACGCCCCTATCAATTTAAGTCTACTTGATAAACAGTATAACTGCTGACTTATAAATATTGCGAGAAAAATTCTCACAAAAATATTTCATTTAATCACACGCTACGTGAACTGCTAGTACTCACATTCACAGCAACCGGAACACTTTTTACAACGGTGGCAGATTTCGGCTTCATCCACTTCTTCATTGCATTGTGGACATGATGGCATCTTTATTCCCCCTCCAGACATTTACATTTTCGCACCGGATACTGACAGCGTTTACAGATCAGGCATAAAGGACAATGTGACAGACGGGCCATTTTATAGGCTTCATACCCACAGGTGAGACAGACAAATTCTGCCTGGACAACGTTGGCAATTTTTGGTGATGTTATCTTGAGCGGTGTTTTCCTTGGTGTCATTATCTTTAACGGGGTTATCTTTTTTCCTGAGTTTGATGATTTTAGTTTTGCCTTCCCTCTTCTCCCTGAAAGTATCCTCTTCTTCCCCGAAACTTTTTTCCCCCTGCTCTTTTTCTTCATTGTCTTTTCTTTCCTCATCGTCGTTTCATCCCTATAGCTTTTCGTACGGCTTTAACAATATCGTCAGCTGTCAGCCCAAATGCTTTAAACAAGTCTTCGGGAGTGCCTGATTCGCCAAACCGATCGCGAATACCAACACGAATGACCGGAACAGGACAATTCTCCGCCACAAATTCGGCAACGGCTCCACCTAAACCACCTAAAATCTGATGTTCTTCCGCCGTCACTAGACAGCCCGTTTGCTTGGCTGCTTTCAGAAGAGCAGCCCCATCTAAAGGCTTGACAGTATGAGCATCCAATACCCGGCAATCAATCTCTTTCTTTAATTTTTCTGCGGCGACCAAGGCCTGATAGAGCAACGGACCATTGGCAATGATGGTACAATCATTTCCAGAACGAAATTCTTCCATGGCCCCAATGGAAAATGGTGTTTTTGTCGTGGTATAAGAAGGATAGGAAGCCCGGCCAAAGCGGATATAGACGGGACCGGGAAATTCTGCTGCTGCCATGGTTGCTTTTTCGCATTCCACGTCATCGCAAGGAACGAGCACCGTCATCCCCGGCTGCAACCGCATCAATCCTACATCTTCCAACGCCTGATGTGTCGCTCCATCTGGCCCGACGGAAATCCCAGCATGCGCCCCGCCAATCTTGACGTTGATTTCTTTTCCCGGTTTACTGTTCCAGTTATTATAACTAATAGTTGTTCGAATCTGTTCATTGTTCCGCCCGGGACTAAATACAGCATAGGAAGATATAAACACAATTTTGCCGACAGCAGCCAAGCCCGCCGCAAGCGAGGCCATGTTTTGTTCCGCCACACCTATCTGTACAAAACGATCCGGAAATCTTTCTTTAAACCATAAGCTTCGTGTTGATTCCGTTAAATCAGCACAGAGAACGACGACATCCTTATTTTTTTCACCGGCTTTCACCAAACCTTTACCATAGCCATCTCGGGTATTGACTTTTTTGAGGCCAGCGTCAAACAGGTGGGGTACCAGAAAAGCAGTTGGATTTATGATTCCCATCAATCAACACCTTTCAATATTTTTTCACGCCAAACCTGTAGTTCCGCTAAGGCAATCTCGCCCTGTTCTTTTGTCGGTGGCTTGCCATGCCATTCATGATCATTCTCCATGAACGAAACGCCTTTCCCCGGAACGTTATGGGCGATAATCATCGTTGGTTTTTCATAAATTGTTTTAGCTTCCTCACAGGCATCGATGAAATGCTGAGAGTTATGCGCGTCCACTTCAATCACATGCCAGTTAAAAGCCCGATATTTGTCCGCTAATGGTTCTAAGGGCATGATCTCTTCCGTATGCCCATCAATCTGAATATTATTTCTGTCCATGATTGCGGTGACGTTCCGTAACTTATTTTTTCCCGCAAATAACGCCGCTTCCCAAGTCTGTCCGGCATCCTGTTCGCCATCGCTGAGAAGGCAATAAACCCGATTCTTTTTTTTATCCATCTGAAACGCTAACGCCATTCCCGCAGCTTGGCTCAGCCCGGAACCCAATGGTCCCGATGTTGTTTCTAACCCCGGCAAGGCGGTACGATGAGGATGACCCTGCAGTCTCGTGCCAAATTTCCGGAGGGTTTCTAATTCTGAACGAGGAAAGTATCCTGCATTGGCCATGACGGCATAACGCACCGGACAGATGTGGCCGTTACTGAGAACCATAATAT
>JAHFRS010000127.1 GCA_023266155.1 archaeon | reverse complement strand
CCCGCCGGCCAAACAAGGTGTGGAAAATGACATACGTGCGTCCCCTATCGACATATTTCTCCACCAGGATGCACCGATCCGAAGGAATTTTACTGTAATGGTACTGCTCATAAAAGTAATGGTAAATGCTCTGCGCTGCTTTCTCATCAACGTACAGGTATCGGTGAATGAACTGCAATATTTCTGGCTCTTCTTGCCCCGCAGCAAATTTTTCGTTCATCAGGCGCCGGAACCGGTTGATTTCCATTGCTAAGTCAAAGGATAACGGCAACATCTCGGAGAACCAACTCGGGACTGTCGGCGGCCTATTAACTGAAGTGCTTACCTGTGCCGTCATGCCCCGGGAGAACTTAAACAGATACACATTGCCTCCTAACACGAACACGTCTCCCGGCCGTAACCGCTCCAGAAAACCTTCGTCAATCATCCCCACCGCTTGGTCTCCAACCTTTACGGTGACATAGGATTCTTCCGGGATCGTTCCGATGTTAGTCATATAAATTATCCGGGCCATCTTGCCTTTCTTGCCGATCATCCCGGTTTCTTCATCATACCAGATACGGGCATAGACATGTCTCTCTTCTAAACTGACGTACTGCCCGGAAAGGTATTTGACGACTTCAAAGAAATCCTTCCAATCCAACGCATGATAACAGTAGCTGTTCTGTATCAATTGGAACATATCTTTGATGTTGATAATTTCATTGATGGCTATCCCATACATATGCTGCGCCAAAACGTCTAACGCTTTCGTCGGGATATGGATGCGGTCAATCTTGCGCTCTTTCGCCGCTTTAAGCAGCAGTGCACATTCCACTAAATCATCCCGGTCCATGACAATGATTCTGGCTTTAACTTCCGCATGCAGCTGATGTCCGGCTCTTCCCGCTCGCTGCAAAAAACGTGCCACTGACTTAGGGCTGCCCAGACAAATGACTAAATCAATATATCCTATGTCAATCCCTAACTCTAAGGACGTCGAAGAGACAACTACTTTCAGGTTGCCTTCCCGCAGATCCTGCTCGGTATGAAGCCGGGCATGCTTACTCAGGCTGCCGTGATGCGCGGCAATTTTATCATGGTACGACTGTGGGAACATCTCCTTCAGCGTATGGACTACCCGCTCGGTTGCGCTACGGGTATTGGTAAAAATTAAAGTAGTTTTATGCTGCTGGATCAATTCATGCATCAGCTCATACATTTTCTGATGTTTCAGCATATAATCCGTGTCCACTAAACTTCGCACCGGACTTAACACCTGCAAATCTAACGATTTCAGGAATTGCACATCCACGACATTACAATCTCTTTCGTTCTCTCCAGAATAGCCGACCAGATAGCGTGCAATCTCGTCCAGCGGGGCAATAGTGGCGCTCAACCCCACTCGAGTGATGCCGGGAGAAATACGCTGCAGCCGTTCCATGGTCAAGCTGAGATGCACCCCTCGCTTGTTCTCTGCCAAGGCATGAATCTCATCCACGATCAGCCACTGTACTTTGGTCAGTTTTTCTTTGAACTTGGGTGAATTGATCATGATGGCTAAACTTTCCGGGGTCGTAATCAGGATATGGGGAGCATCTTTCAGCATCTTGGCCTTTTCCGTGGCCGTCGTATCTCCAGTGCGTACGCCGATACGGATGCCTAATTTCTTTCCTTCCAATTCTTCCATTTCTTGAAGTGGGGTAACGAGATTATACTGGATGTCATAATTCAACGCTTTCAGCGGAGAGATGTAGAGACAATAGACCGTATCTTCCAAAATCCCTTTCTTGGCGGAATCCACCAGCTCATTCAGAATAGCTAAGAAACCCGTTAACGTTTTAGTTGCTCCGGTCGGAGCGGAAATCAGGATATTTTTCCGGGAATGTATTTCCATCACGCCATGCAATTGCGGCAGTGAGAATTCCTTGAATTTAGAAAAGAACCATTTATTGATGAGGGGATGCAAAATAGCTTTAAGCTGCGTTTCCGTGTAGGGTTCCGTAAGCGTCGTGATCATAGTCTAGAAAACGCCCCTTCCAGACCAGGGCAGTTTGTTCCGTTTATAAGGATTGTGGAGTGCATGGTAAAAAAAGCGTGTAGGTTCATTTTCGAAAGGTTAAAATGGTTGGTGTGATTATGAAACGGCAACGGCAGGAATCGAACCCGCAAGTCTTGAGCAAGACCAGAGTGGTCTTACCTCCCATCGTTCTTGGGACGATGGGACTTAAGACTCTCGCAATACCATTATGGGACGTTGCCACCTCCTTCTTCGGTCAAAAGCTTTGTTTATATAGTCTACCCGGGGTTGTCCAATGGGTAAGTAACTAATTAAAGAAAGTCCATAACGCCACAATTGTGAGGGATTAAGCTGTAACCCAAATTTGACACTTTCTAAGCGCAATCCGCTGATATTTTTCAAGAAAATTAGCGTTTTTTCGCAGTGGATATTTGACAGATGTTGTATCATCGTGAAAACGGGTTTTTTAGCGCTATTTATGGGGGTCAGTTTGGCAGATAATCTCAGAAATCAGCCGATCGTATTTGACCGTTGGAGCAAATTTTCAGTTCCAGGGCGGATGAACGCGTCGTTTATGCCACTTTTAAGAGCAAAGGGGGCCATTTTGTGTTGAAAACTGACCAAAAATACTGTTTTTGAGGCTCAAAAGCAGCCTAGAAAGACATCTGTCAAATTGTATTTTCCAGTCAAAATAGCCAAACTGTCAAAATGGGGTTCTAATAAAAACCCTGATTTATAAATATTTCATCTTTTAGTAGTAGTGTTCTATTGTCCACTTTATTAAAGTACATATAATTTCTGTGGACAACATTACAGCTTAAACTGCTCCATCACAACTTCAAACATCTTCCTGCAATAGTCTTTGACTTTTTTCACGTTATGAAGATCTATCGCTTCATAATATTTTGGTCTAAGTTTTACAGGAACGAAGACTTTTGGATAGCCTGCCTGCATTAAACTCCAATTCATCAATGCTCTCCCCGTTCTGCCATTTCCATCTTCAAATGGATGAATCTCGACAAACAGTGCGTGTATCAAACAAGCTAAGACAAATGGGTGAATCTTTCGTTTATTTTCATAATAAAATGTAATCATCTTCTTTAATAGCAGCCTAACTTCTTCTGGTTCAGGCGGTACGTGCTCAGCTCCTTCAATCCTTACAGGAAAGAAACGTACTCTTCCCGGATAAACAACCCCGGTATTTTGTGTCAATATCCTATTTAATTTTTCAAGAAATTCTGTTGTAAGCTTTCCTTTGTACTTTTTGATAAATTCAAATGCTTCTCGCCCATTAATAGCTTCATTATAATCTTTTGGTGGTGCTCCAGAGGGGATTTGTTTCTCTTTAATGATTAAATATGTATCTCGTAACGTTAATCTGTTTCCTTCAATAGCATTTGAGTTATAGGTAAATCGAATCAAAAAGTCAGCTTCTTCTTTTTCGGCAATAGTTTTTGGAATTTGTTTGAGATGGTTGTTATACACTTCTTTAAAATCATCAATAATCTCAAGTTTATCAGCATCCAAATAATCTTCGTTATAAACTTTATATTCTTCGAGTCGAAGTTCTTTCAGCTTCTTGCCGATTTCTTCTCTGGTTGGTTCTTTTTCTCCCAGTTTTATTCGTATCTTCTTCCATTTGTTTTCTCCAATACGAATGGTCTTCCCTAAATAATAAAATGTTTTCTTACCAGATTTTATCTTATCGACGTATGCCATAATAGTATTATAGTCCACATTATATATAAATGTTTCTATTTTGTGGACAACAAAATAAACCTATCTAAAGAAACGCCTCACCCCTACACG
>JAHFRS010000126.1 GCA_023266155.1 archaeon | reverse complement strand
GGAAGCGCTTTATCATGGGTTTGAAAACTTATTTCTGGACGTGCTGCTGGAAGATCCGGCCCTGATGCAGACGCATGGCGGTTCGCTGTTAGAAAGTATTGCCCGCTTATTTGATCGAACGTATGCAGAGATCGCAAAATCTGTTGAAGAAAATAAGTACAGCCAGAAACGGCGATTCATCGCGAAAACGGCTCGTATCGGCAGTAAAGTGATTGACATTGGCAGTTACATTGGCTATGGCCTTGCCAACATCGGAACACGTCTGGGTGAAGGATTGAATGATATTGGACGACACATAGCTGAAACGACCGTTCATGCCTGTCATTATCTTCGCCATGATTTCAGTAAAGATTTGGCGAAAGCAGCATCCTATGTTTATGCCCATAGAAGAGAATGGGCTCGCACCACGGCAAAAGCAGTCGCCATTGGCACTCCCATCATCGGCGTTCTTGGCGGGATATCGTATGGCATGGCAGTGTTGTATGATAAATATGGTCTTCTGGTGCCTGCAACGGGAATGGGTCTTGCTGGGACACTGGTTATGGGTAAAATAGGACAGTATGCATACAAAAATCGTCAAGAGATTGGAAGATCAATGAGAGAATCAATGCGGGCATTGGGGAGAGGCTTTCATACTATCTACGAAAGACTTTGTGAAGAGTGGCGCGAGACAGATTTTCGGCAAACGTTCAGCGATCTTGGCGAGATAGTTCATGATGGATCGCTGGGCTTGCTCAATAAGATGGGACTGTACGTGAACATTGAAGAAAAGCGCCAGCGCAAAAGGGAGAAGAGGATGAAAGGCCTTACCAGGAAATATCTTTCCTCCATGTATAAAAGTGAATTCATGCGCAAGATCATGCTTAAGGATATTATTCCTGCAACGTATTATCGTTCTCCGGCAGCCGAACACGCGAGGCAATGGCCCCTGCCCCGAGTGTCGCTGCGAAAGAGCTGGTTTGCGTCCCTGTCTGATATTATTGCCAAAGAGGTTATACAAGGAAAGCCACCTTCCCCCTATAACTATTATCAGCTACGAGAACACATTCAGATGGTGATGCCAACTCCAGAATTAGAGAAATGGCCCGTCAAACTGTCCATCGACAGAATGGTGGAAATTCATCTGGACGGAAAATTAGTGACCACGGAGGATACACAAAATATTTTTGGGAAACGTTGCGCACATGGTGAGTACCTTGTTGATTATGAGAATCCGTTAGTGCATACCGTCGTTGATCGGCTGCGGCAAATCAAGACAGAAACGGCGAATGTTTATAATGTCAAGGTGTTAGAGGATCATCTTGATAATATTGGCAGCGTTGCCAAGAGTGCGCTCTTAAATTTATATTTGATTACCCCGCCGGGCCTTATCCACCTGTGCTATGCTTTAGTGTGCGATGGCGAGAAAGATGGCGAGAAAGAGAGGAGCGCGTTATCCAGCTCATCAATGTATGGGTGGATACGACAAAAAAGTGAGGGAATTCAACAGTGGTATACCACAAAAAATGAGCGCGGGCCTTTGGTGACGAAAAAAAAGCTGGAAAGAGTTGTTAGAACAGTTTATAATGGTGGAAGAGGTGTGGTGGTATGGGCTGGTTTTTCCAGCTATTATCTTGGAAAATGGGGATCAGAACATCTGCTCATGCCGGTGTTGCGGACGGCAGATCCACGCCGCTATCCTTCCTATGGAAGAACCATCTATGCTTTAGGGCACTTTTGGATAGAAGATATACAGGCAGAGGCAGAAGTGCGACGGAAGAGAAAAGAAGAAGAAAGAAAAATAGCGCTGACAATCCCACAAGATGAACATCAAGAGAGTGTGCCGGCAGCTCTGTGGGATTTCATTCAATCGGCGTATCGGCGCGCCTTTGGCTATGGCGTATTTTCGGGAGATTCATTTGACAATGTGGGAAAACATCAATTGCAGCGCATGACCGCCATCACCAGCGCCGGACAATCATATCTAACGTACATGAACGTGATAAAAGCATTAGATAAAGTCGTCTGTGATGCTTTAAAGTTAAATCCAGTAACGCCACGTTTACAGTATAAAAAATTTAAGCCTCTGCCTGATGGCATGAGCATCGACAACAAAGGACGCTTGCATCTTGATGCCAGCCCGCCCCATGATCAGGTACAGGCTTTAATCCCATCAAGGGTCAAAAAGAGCAACGAAAATTGGGAGCAAACTTCAACGGCGATTGGCTACACGTTATTAGATCTGCTGATTCATCAGCGAACTCATCAGGCGCTCCAAGTTTATGGACATAAATCAGATAGTTATGGTCATCCAGGTCATCCTGCTCATTTTTATGACCAGAAAATGGAACTGCAGCGAAAGGTTGTGGCGTATCTTCTGGACCATCGCGTTGCTGTAGGAGAACTCGTGCGTCAGCAGGTGCATCAGGCCCATCACGACCAAATATTTTATCATCTTCTGCCGGAAACGTTAGCCGATGATTTGCGCTCGACTCGAGGTGAATTGCGCGACCGGCGCGTGCAGTATGAAATGAGAAGGCAAGAGATCATCGCCCAACAGGAGAAAGAGATGCTCACCAAAGTTGTTCTTTCGTAAACTATTGTAAACGATTGTCAATCATACCACAAAAAAAATACAAAAGAAATAATTTACTTTCCATCAAAACAAGATTATCGTGGAAATAACACTTTATCCTCATAGATCTGAATCGGTTTTTTTCCAGAATTATATAACCCTAATTCTTTGGCTTTCTGTTCATCAATGTCTCCAGAGTAAGTGGCACTTTCCCCATCCATATAACTCTTGAGTGTCTCCCAATAATCGCCTTGGATCGGCAAGACCGCGTCATGGCCTGTGCGCAACAGTTCCAGTCGTTCCGAAATATCGGAATAACGGCCTAAAACTCTTCCCGAAATAGTATCAACCACTTTGCTAAGGGTGGTAGATCGAAGCCCGCTGCCGCTACCTGACGCGGGCAAACCACCTGCTCCTGATAAGGGTAAAATTCCTGAACTTCCCTCGGATTTAGAACGGTTGACAACCCCCGTAAATTCCACGACACTTACATTTTTCCGATCATAGCCAAATACCAGTGCGGCACCAGCAATTTCATCTCTCGTTTTAAGCGGCATGATTTCACCTCCGAAACTGGCTGTCAACAGCCTGATACTTATAAAGATTTGTTTGTTGTGATTAAATGATTGGAAGAGATAGGTAGAATCTAACGTCAGTATTGAGTCTTATCCTGAAACCGCCCATCCCCCGTGCGGATTATTCTTCAAAGTGTCAATCATAACTGAAGAAGATGCGACACAATCCATGACCTCAACAACAATCGTATCTGTCAGTTTTTTGAAAATAACGCTTCACAAGCTAATACCCTTTTTCTTGATTTTTCCCATCTCCCGATATTTTACATGTAATTTCTTTCCCTCGTTCACCGCCTGTAAAATAATCTCTTTTCCCAACGTTTTCACACCATACTCTTCCCCGCGATACTCCACGAGATCGTCTTTCTTAAACGACGCTTCCCGAAAGAGGATGGTGACGCGATAAATCTCTTTCCCGTCTTTCTGTCCATAGAGGCTGGACGTGACCACCAGCTCTCCACCAAACTCTTGCTGTAATTTTTTGCCTAACCCTTTGGTGAAATTGCTGTCGGCGATATAATAATCCCAGCCATTTTTGACTTTTTCAGTTTTAGGCACACTGATGCGATTCTTGACCAATTCCTCTTCGGCAAAATCTATCACGACTTGAGAAACGTCCCGCAGCTGTAAGATGGCTTCAAAGTACAAAGGATGTTTACCGGTGACGTCGCGGACCATTATTTTTTAGTTCT
>JAHFRS010000038.1:7187-9078 GCA_023266155.1 archaeon | reverse complement strand
ATTGCAGATAATCAGCCACAAATGGCTGTCCCTGTTGTAAGTTTTCGGCATTATATTGGGCACTATCCATGGCCTGCAGGATGTATTGAGAGTTTTCAACAATTTTCAGTTGATACGTCAGACCGATGTAGACCAGAGCAGTGATGAACACCATTTGGCTGATGATGGTGATCATAAACAGAAATTTATGCTGGCGAAGACCGCTGAAAGTCCGTTTCAGGCTTTGTTGCAGATAATTCATTTTATGGAAGAAAGTAAAAAGACTTTATAGGGTTTTCCTTTTCTCGAATGAGCAAGAAAAGCGCCACCGCCCAGATTTGAACTGGGAATCCCAGAGGGACGGGTTTGCTTTTACAGATCAACAGGACGATGAATCCTGATTTTTGATCAAACTTTGTCTTAAAAAGTTTGTTCAAGACCCGCGCAATACCGGATTATGCGACGGTGGCGAGTGTAACGAGCCGACGTCGCGACCAAAGGCCAAACCTTTGAGTATGCGACGGTGGCTTTGTGAGGGATATTTTTCCTTTGTTTTATAAACATTTAGGTAAAGTATTAAATACTCATTTGTTTTTCATTCCATCATGGACAAAAAGAGGATTCTTCAACTCTTGCTCTTTATCGTTCTCTCTTTTTTGATCTGGTCATTGATCAAACCGAACGATTACACTGTCTGGCTGCTGGAAATCTTCCCAGCTTTGATAGGAATTTCCCTTCTAGCTGTCACCTACACGCGTTTTGAATTCACAACCATGGTCTACATCTTTGTGGCAATTCATTCCATCATCTTAATTATTGGTGGGCATTACACTTATGCCGAGAATCCTTTGTTCAACTGGATTCGTGACTATTTCCATTTAAGCAGAAATTATTACGACCGTCTTGGCCATGTAGCTCAAGGCCTTTTCCCCGCGATCATCATCAGGGAATTTTTGTTGCGGAAATCACCGTTAAAGAATGGGAAACTGCTTTTTTTCATTGTCATCTGTATGGTGTTAGCGGTAAGTGCCGGGTATGAATTATTTGAATGGGGTGCGGCACTGGTGGTTGATCCAGGAGCGGGTGACGCATTTTTAGCGACGCAGGGTGATGTCTGGGACACGCAGTGGGATATGTTGTTGGCGTTGTTAGGCGGTATTTTCTCAGTATTGATTTTCTCCAAGGAGCATGACCGGGAACTCAAAGGGCTGAGAGTTAAGCTGGGAGCTAAAAAATAGAGATACAGCCAAAATGGGTATTGATAATCCTAACACCTATAATCTCCTCGCAATCTCCATAAGATCAACGTTAAGTACAGCAGGAATACCTGCTTCTTGGGCTATCTTCGCAGCAGTGCCACCGGAAATACCATAAAATTTTCTTTCTAATCCGCTTAGTAAGCCTTGCTGAACTTGTTGTTGTAATAGCTCATACACCCGTTGCGCCGGCTCGATATATTCTGCTCCGGGCATGCCGAGATTGACATCCATAACATAAAGATCATATTGTCGTACTTGACAGTGGGCGAACATCTCTTCGACCGTTTCTACAGCCGTCACTTCAAATTTCCCGGTTAAAACTCGCCGTAAACCGGTTCTGGCCATCTGGTGGTGCATTCCCAATAAAGCAGTGCGAGTCGTCATCAGGGGTCTCTCAAAGGCTATTTCTATATAAATGTTTGTAGATTTTACTGTTAAGTAGCAAAATAATAAGAATGTTTATAAATAATAGTGGTTTTAAGTATGCTATGCCTCCAAACCCAACGATTGAATTAACAGGAGCATCTATGACTGATGCGATGATAGCAACGCTGCAAAATGCGTATGAGGGATTACAAGTTCATCGTGGGGAAAAAACTGTTGTTGATTTAAGAGAACTATCTCCAGCAGATCAAGAAAGAATAAAGTTAGAT
>JAHFRS010000038.1:0-7087 GCA_023266155.1 archaeon | reverse complement strand
TAAACCGGCAGGTATTTGGGCACATGGAGAAGCAGGTGTTGGAAAGAGCCATATTTCTGTAGCACTGGCAAAAGAATTTATGCGAAGAGGATATCAACCTCATTTTGTTCAGTTTGGAGCAAATACTAGGTCTTATTCTCCTAATCTTACGCCACAACAAGTTTGGATTTTAGATGATTTTAATTCTCCCTATGGGATGGATAGAGATTTTTTTCTTCAAGTATCATTAAATGCTCATAATACTGGTGGCAGGATGTTTATTACGAGCAATATGGATTATGATCTGTTCATGAATCAGCTTTCTACATTAATTGGAGATGCAAATAGTAAAAGATATCTTGATAGAATTAAAGGAATGTTCAAAGTAATTAATGTTCTTGGAGAAAGTAACCGAAGACGGACTGCATGGTACGCCGAGTAAAGCGCCAGCATATCCTATGAACCTCTACACTCCCTGTTTAAAAAAACATCCCCGAAACCTTTAAATATCCCCTGCACTTTTCCAGACACACGAGTGAATGATAGGTGTTTCATCATTCTGAGTATTTCACATGGAAGAACAACTGAAAACAGGAACAACCACGGTGGCGATGGTCTGTAAAGATGGTGTTGTCTTAGCCGCTGATAAACGAGCGACAGCCGGAAGTATGGTTGTCGATAAACGGGCAGATAAAACACATATCATTACCGATGATATTGCGGTTACCATTGCCGGAAGTGTCTCTGATGCCCAATTGATTATCAAGCTCATTCGGGCGGAACTTAAATTGAAAGAAGTTCGCACCAATAAGCGCTGTACGGCGAAAGAAGCCGCAAATTTGTTAGGTGGAATCCTTTATGGTAACCTGCGGCGAATGAGTATGTATCCTGGTATTGCCCATTTCCTGATGGGAGCTAAAGATGCCGATGGTGTGCATTTATATGACCTTTTTCCTGATGGCAGCGTCACTAAAATTCGTGATTTTGTCTCCTCTGGTTCTGGTTCTGTCTTTGCCTATGGAGTATTGGAAACACAGTATCGGCAGGATATGAGTGTCAGTGATGGCGTAAAATTAGCGGTGAAATGTGTAAATACTGCTTTACAACGGGATACATATTCAGGTAATGGTATTGATGTGGTGGTCGTGACTGATAAAGAGATTAAGCGCGTGATGGCAAAAGAAGTGGAGATCAACCTCGAAGCGAGGTAGTTCTAGATGTTTGAAGAGGATTATACTTTATACAAAAATCGTCATTTTTGGTTTACAGGAAACGTCCATCGTTAGGGAAAATGAATCTATTCTCAGGATGGAAAAGGAGATAGAGCGGTTTAAATACGTTTTACGGTGAACAGGAGAAAATTCACTATTTGAATATTGAATGAGGAGATTTACACCATGTCAGATATACTAAAAGAAGTCATTAAAATTTTGCCAGAAGGCAAGATTTCAGAAGCAACCTTTGAAGGAGCAAACATTGTGCTTTATACCAAAGAAAAGGAGTATTTCTTTGATAATGGGGGCACCATTCGGGCAGCTGTCCAGGAATTCAAGAAACGGATAGAATTACGGCCGGACCCCACTCTCTGTATGGAAACTGAAAAAGCCGAAAAAGCGATCAAGAAAATCATTCCGGAAGAAGCCGGTGCAAACGAATTTATTTTTGACCCTCCCCGGTCCCAAGTCATCATCCATGCGGAAAAGCCCGGGGTCGTTATCGGCAAGCAGGCAGAAATATTACGAGAAATCAGGGAAAAAACGTTATGGGTGCCATTAATTAAACGTATCCCTCCCATCAGGTCAAAACTGATTGAAAGTATTCGTTCGGTCTTATATGAAAATGCTGAGGAGCGTAAGAAATTTCTGAATCAGGTTGGCCATCGGATTTATGATGGCTGGTTGAGAACGAAGAAGCATGAATGGATTCGGGTCTCGTTTCTGGGAGCGTCCCGACAGGTTGGACGAACCTGTTTTCTGCTGCAAACGCCGGAATCAAGAATATTAATTGATTGTGGCATTGATGCCGGTGTTGAGGGCAGTGAAAGTTATCCTTTTCTTGATGCACCGGAATTTAATATCAGTGAATTGGATGCAGTGGTCGTTTCGCACTCGCATCTGGATCATTCCGGGCTGATTCCCTATTTATTCAAATATGGGTATAAAGGGCCTGTGTATTGCACCCCGCCGACACGGGATATCATGGCTTTATTGCAGCTGGATATGATTAAGATTGCCCGTAGTGAAGGCAATGAACCTTTATTCACCAGCGACGAAGTGCGTCAGATGGTTCTGCATACCATTTGCGTGGAATATGATGAAGTAACAGATATTACTCCTGATGTGCGTTTAACCTTATACAATGCCGGGCATATGCTGGGCAGTTCCATTATTCATCTCAATATCGGCAATGGGCTGCATAATTTTGCCTATACCGGCGACTTAAAATATGCTCACACGAATTTGCTGGAACCAGGAAACACTCAATTTCCTCGCTTGGAAACGTTGATGATTGAATCAACCTATGGTGGAAAAGAGAATATCATGGAAGAGCAGGATGCCGATGAATACATGATCAAAGTTGTCAAAGAAACCTTTGAACGCGGTGGGAAAGTCCTGATGCCTGTTTTAGGTTCAGGACGGGCACAGGAAGTGATGATTATCATTGAGCGCTTGATGCGGGATGGAAGGATGCCGCCAGCGACTGTTTACCTTGATGGGATGTTATGGGACATCACCGCTATCTATACTGCTTACCCGGAATATTTGAACCGAAACGTGCGACAGGAAATATTCCAGCTGGAGAACAATCCTTTTTTGTCACCGATCTTTAAGAGAGTTGGTTCACCCAAAGAGCGTAAAGAACTGATTTTGGAAGAAGGCCCTTGTCTTATTTTAGCGACGTCAGGAATGCTGCAGGGCGGGCCTTCCGTTGAGTACTTGAAAGGTTTAGCAGAAGGCAGTAAGCATTCTTTGATGTTTTCCTGTTACCAGCCTCCCGGATCTTTAGGTTATCGTGTTCGCGCGGGTGAGAGTGAAATCAAGATTCGCGGCGAGAATGGCAAACAGCAAACATTGAAAATCAATTTGCAAGTGCATAAAGTAGAGATTACACAGCATTCTGACCGGCGACAATTGATGAATTACATTAAACGGTGTAATCCCCAGCCGAGAAAAGTCATTGTTGTGCATGGAGAAAGTTCTCGCTGTTTAGATTTTGCCAGTTCGATTCACAAGAATTTCCGCATTGAGACCATTGCGCCTAAGAATCTGGATGTGCTGAGGATTAAGTGAATTACTGCTACACAAATAAGGGCACTGTCTTTTTTGTGAGTGATGGCAAAGCCAAGATGGCTGTCGAGAACAGCAGTCTCGTTAGACCCATTGGAAGGTGCTTTATCTCTATAACCCTAGCAAGGTTTTTCAAACTTATACTGCGATTAAAGCACGAGACAGCCGGCTCGCCATCACTCTCCTAAAGAGAGTCACGAACGAAGTGACTTGACTCACTTTTTGAACAGTGCCAAAATAAGTGAAATTTTATAAAGTAAGGTTGAATTTCTCAGTTCATTGCGCTGGTTGTATAATGGCTATTATCCCGGCCTTCCATTCAGAAGAAGGGAGCCGGTGATCCGGGTTCGAATCCCGGCCGGCGCAGTTTTTTCTTCCAAGCCCCGGCACACCCTGTCCACAATAGTACACCTATAATCTATTTCTGCATTTCTTTTGCGGATAACGTCAAGTACTGTTCTAAAATAATAATCCCACTGATGGGCAAATGCCAGACTGTCGTATTACCTATTTTTTCTTTATTTCCGGCCATTGCTGAGAGGAAAAAAGCCTGTTCAGGCGAATACGTCTCCAAAAAACTCCGGAAAGATCTGGTAATTCCAACTTTCATACTTTTTACTTCCAGAGGCACGGGCTTATTCTGACATTCCAGTACAAAATCAACCTCTGCTTTGGCTTTGGTTCTCCAATATTTTACTTCCTGCCCTTTTTTTATTAATTCCGTGAAGATAAAATTTTCCAGAAGCTGACCTTTATCAACCCGCTCTGAAGCATAATTCTTAATTACTTCATTCCTGAATCCAGTATCAAAAAAGAAGACTTTGGGACTCTTTACCAATTCAGTCCTTTTGTTAGTATGAAAATTCCGTATAAATGAACAGATAAATGTCTTCTCTAAGATCTGCAGGTGTTTTTTTAAATCGGAATAAGTGAACCCTGAAAGTTGAGATAATTCCTGATGGTTGATAATGCCGCCGATTTGTAAAGCCAGTGCTTTGATTAGATCAGCTAGTTTATAATCCTCCGATAGTTGAAGAATTTCTTTTATTTCCCGTAAAAAATAAGTATTATAGATATTCTTGAGAACTTGTTGTTTCTCCGCTGAATTTTGAGCGAGAACAACACGGGGATATCCTCCGTACAATAAAAATTCTTCCTGTAATTCATTTAATTCTTTGAGCTCTTGATCGTGCCCTTGCTCTATTAATGTATGAAAAGATGGATTTTTGTGCTGTAAGAACTCCTTAAATGACAGGGGGTATAGATTAAAGACAAAGATTCTTCCCACCAGAGAACGAATACTATGGATTGATAGTTCCGTGGCCGATGAACCAGAGATCAATAGCTTGGTAGCACAGGTGTCATAAATATATTTTAATCTTTTTCCACTGTGTTTAGAGTATTGAATTTCATCAATAAATACATAGTCGTACTTTTTAACGTGAAGCTCGGCAAAAGCTTTGATATCCCGATCAAAAAGAGCCAGGAGATCTTGATCTTCAAAAGTGATGCTGTGAGTGTTGGGAAGAGCCTCTATCAGATGGCCCAGTAAAGTCGATTTGCCGGATTGCCGTGGTCCCACCACCGCCAGGATTTCTTTGACTGAAAGGTACCGGCGCAAGGTTGTTTCAAGCTCTCTTTGGATATACATATCGTAGGGAAAGGAGGACTAATATATAAACTTTTCTAATAATAGCACGACTAAAATAAAGTTTCACTAAATTTTAGCACTACTATGATTAAAATGAGTATAGGTTGCTCAAAAACAGAGGGAATAAGAAGCAACTCTTGCCCAAAAGGCGCCGTTGCACCATCAATGTCATTAAGTTAAGTTCTCTCAAGAGTAACACCAAGATACGAGCGTTGAAATGATAGTCATATTATTTTGCGGAAAGGGATGGTTCCTACGGAAGGGAACCGCATTTTTATGAGGACATAAGAAAAGCGAGTCAGTGTTACTCTTGATTTTTCCACTAACTTAATGACATTGGTTGCACCATTTGGGACTTAGTGTAAGAGCAATTATCCCTCGCCATTCTCTCCTCTTTTTTTAATACCCAGCCCACAAGCATAATCTTTTTAAACCTTCATTCTCTCCCTTAGTTATGCCTGAACTCAAAGGACAAAAATGCACTTTTTGTGATGAGAATAAGCTCACTCTGAAAGAAGACCAGATGGAGATCCCTTATTTTGGGCGGGTTTTTTTGCTGTCCATGGAATGCAGTGGTTGTGGTTATCGCAAGGCCGATGTCGAGCCTGCTGAAAAGAAAGAGCCCTGTCGTTATACCTTAGAAGTTAGTTCTGAAGAAGATCTTAATATCAAAGTGGTCAAATCTGGAGAAGCGACAGTGAAAATTCCCCATATCATCACGATTGAGCCTGGTCCGGCATCGGAAGGGTACGTGACAAATATAGAAGGGTTGCTTGATAGAGTAAAGAAAATGATTGAATCCTCACTGGACGCAGAAGAGGATGACGGTGCTAAGCGCAAAGGCAAGAACATGATCAAGAAACTCAATAATGTCATGGTGGGACGGGAGACGCTTAAGATCATCATTGAGGATCAGTCAGGACATAGCGCCATTGTGTCAGAGAAGGCACAGAAGAGCAGGTTGTAGGGGGGATGAGGAAGAGTATGGCAGTGATTGACAATGAGGGCAGATTTAAAACCATTTTTCCCCAGCCTGTACAATCCATTTCTGGGGCTGTTTTCATCGGGAACGATATATAGTTTTTGTACTGTAACTTTATTTCTGGGGTTAATATATTATTTGGTCAAACTCGGTAAGTCTAAGAAAGATTTATAAATTATATCTTATAAGCACAGTTGATGACCATAGCGACAATAATAGATTCGGCAGTTTTAATTGCTTTCTTTGCTCTCAGTGTTGATATAATCATTCAAATAATTCATATTATAAAGAGAAGATCATCAAAAGATATTTCATTAAAAGGCAGTCTTATCCGATTAGTTGCCGTCACCATCTTTTTAATAAAATTTGTCATTGCAAAAGATCCTATTTTAATAATAGGGCAAGCCTTTTTTGTTTCTGCCTTTGCAATATATTTTATCTTACTTGCCTATTTCAGAAGATAATTTTCTTACGCGGACTCCCATCAGCTAGCTCTATTTTTCGTGGTAATTATCACTACATTAAAACACCAGTTATGCAATATACTCCACGGTTTCAATAACCAGTATAACCAACCGGTATACTTTGGGAATACCTGCGTCAATTGAGGCTTAGCCATGCGGCAGTGTCTTCTTCTTCTCATTCTTTACGAACATTTCCATCAGTTGATCATAATAGCGTATAATCTCATCCAATTTTTCTTTGATTCTCTGGAGTATCAGGATGTTCATGAGAGAGAAGCAATTCGCGCCTGGTGATATTCTTCTAAAAAGGCCAGGTACGGGGGATATTCAAGATCAATGTACTGTAATTCTTTTAAAACTTTGTAATAATCCTTGGTAAACAGAATCTTGCCTTGAGAAAGCACTTCTTTCTTAATGTGAGTTGGGAGGTCATCATAGAAAGTAAGGTCATATTTCTCAGGGATATCCCGGCGAATGACCAGTTTTTCCTGGAAAGACAAATCCCTTGTGGTAAAAATACACAGATCAATATCTCGATAGTCTGTCCTCTCCAACGAGGAACCAAACTGGATAATCGTCTCTACGGCTTTATTCTTCTTCAATTCAGTAACGACTTCCGGAAGCTCCATACTGGAAAGAAAACACTCTTCCTATAAAAATCTGTTGCCAAGAATTTATGATTTCTCTTCCTTCTTAAAAGCCTGTGCTAAATCAATGAAATATT
>JAHFRS010000125.1 GCA_023266155.1 archaeon | reverse complement strand
GTTTCCTTTTTCCCTTTGAAAGCCGTGAGTGATTCCACCAACGCGGCAATTCGTTCCAGCGCATTCTTGTAATTTAGTACGACCTCTTCCTCCCAGACAACATCGACATGGGGAGAAGCAATATGAGCATAATATAAGCGCATGGCATCAACGCCATACTTTTCCATGGCTTGAGGAATCGGTTCCGCCCCGCCTTTACTCTTGGAAATCTTGCTGCCTTTTCCTGTGACCCACCAATTGACGAAAATTCCTCGGGGCCATTTCTGTTCCGGAAGAATGGCTACGTGATTCATCAGGAAGACCGGAAAATGAACGGTTTGATGTTCTTTCCCGCCCAAATTAAGGTCAAGGGGATAGAAATATTCAAATTCTTCCCTAATTTTTTTCCACTCCGACTTGATGGCTTTCCCCGGCCTTTGGCCAAGGAAGACGTAATCAAAAAAATCTTCCGTCAACTCAGTAGTTTTGATGGTGTCATCATTCACATATTTTGAGATAATATAATACGCCGGATAGAGCGTAGAATCACTGATCGGTTCAATGGTCCATTTTGCGTCAAACGGCAATGTGCTGCCGAGCCAGTTCCCTAATCGAGCGCAGGCCCTGTCGGCAAACCAATCCAAGATGGCCGGAAAATTCTGAGCATATTCTGCAGGATAAATGTTCATCTCTTTTGCCTGTTCTTTACTGCGTTCGGTAAGTTCTTGGTCAGAATATTTAATGAACCACTGGTCATCGATTCGTTGAATGAGAACTTTTTTGCCGCAACGGCACAAGACTTCTTCACTTAAATCATGAAAATGGTCAGCTTTCCCCTGCGCTATCAAGTCCGTTTTAACCAATTCTTTGGCCTGTTCGACTTTCATGCCAGCATACGTTCCGCAATGCTCACGCATCGTTCCGGCATGAAACCCTATTTTATAGATCTCTTTGGTCGCTTCCTCTAATTGAGGGTCGTCCAACATAGTAATGTTCATCTTCTCAACGATTTCCTGCGCTGGAAATTCTCCATAGCCAGAGGAGTGGATGATAGGAATGAGTTTCATCTCCTGAATCTGTTGAATCGTTTGAGAAGTAAAGCCGTACTTTTTCAGTTCTTCAGGATGATCTTGCAATACCTTCAACGCCACATAATCGTAGGGTGCATCACTGGGCACGCTCGTCACAATGCCTGAACCCATGTTCGGGTCACAAAAAGCAGCAGGAAGGATGATGATCTCTTTCTCGATCCCAGGAGCTAGGGCATATTTTGCCAGCATTTTTTGGGGATCAACAGATTCTTTTACCACGACGTTATCTTTCTGATATTGCAACTTTTCTGCCGCTTCTTTGCTCATGATCCAAGTTTCCTTTTCAACTTCAACACGAACATAGTGAGCAGCAGGATTGATCCAGAGGTTAGTTTGGCCATAGATTGTCTCCGGGCGTAACGTGGCGGCAACCACATAATCATTTCCTAACTTGAATTTGAGCAGGGTATATTCTACTTTTTCTGCCTTGCCGCCTTTAGATATATCAGTCTCACTTGGATCGACGGCGACGGGACCGCAGTTGATGCAGGCAGTGGCAAAATAAGGTTTCTGCACCAAGAGATTTTTCTGTTGCAGTTTTTTGAATTGCCACTGGATGAATTTTTCATAATCGGGGAAAATCGTGCAGGTAAACCTCTTCCAATCACACAAAAAGCCAAATTTTTTCCAGTATTCATGGACATAGACTTGGTTGAAATATTCCACCACGGTTTGCGGATTGGTTAACGTGGCAATTTTCTTTTCCG
This sequence comes from archaeon, assembly GCA_023266155.1. Lineage (GTDB taxonomy): Archaea > Nanobdellota > Nanobdellia > Woesearchaeales > GW2011-AR9 > JAHFRS01. Next base: position 2,085 of record JAHFRS010000125.1, on the reverse strand, counting down.
GGCAACCGTTCTTTTTCAGATATTCAATCCAGTCAGGATCATGATTTTTGACTTTATTGGCAAAGGCAATGGCCTGATTCCCTGAGGCATGAGTGCCGACAGGAAAAAGCACTTCTTTGCCTTTCAGCCGCTCATAACGACAAATGGCATCGGTATAACTAAAGCCGCGCATATGCCCCACATGCAGAAAGCCGGAGATTCCCGGATACGCAAAGATCATAAAGAACTTTTCTTTGTTTTTGTGTACAGTTGCTTTACCTAGATCTGCTTTTTGCCAGGCCTGCTGCCATTTGTCCTGTATTTTCTGCCAATCAAGAGCCATACGTGATAGATTTAGTATGGGTTTTTAAAGATTGTGTGGGGGATTTGGATGTTTGTTGCAAGTGTATTCTTCAATGACTATTGTTCCAGAAGTATTTTAAAGTTGTCCATAAAGAACTCAAGAAAATGGTTGAGTTAGGCATTATTAAGCCTAAAGGTACAAATAAAGCCATCTATTACGTAGCCAAAAGTGGTTGACGGAACGGTTGACGCAAGAGTTGACACAAAAATGACCTACAAATTCAGCCCATCCAGTTTATCGTTATTGAAAGACTGCTCTAGATGCTTCTGGCTCAATTTCAATAAGAATATTAAACGTCCTGATACTATTTTTCCCTCTTTACCATCAGGTATGGATAAAGTTCTCAAAGAACATTTTGACCGATTCATGAAGAGAGGAGAGTTGCCGCCTGAACTTCAGAAGTTAAAAGGAGAGGTTAAGCTCTTTGATGATGAGGAATTATTGAAAGTCTGGAGGAGTAATTTTAAAGGCATTCAATGGATAGATAAGAAAGGTAATTTGATTCATGGAGCAATTGATAATATTCTTCAGAAAGGCAAGAAATTGATTGTGTTGGATTATAAAACAAGAGGTTATCCATTAAAAGAAGATACGCATGAGCACTATCAAGATCAGATGGATATTTACAATTTTCTTCTGAGAAAAAACGGTTATGAAACAGAAGATTACACCTATTTACTTTTTTATCATCCTCATCAAGTCGAAGAGAATGGTCATGTTTGTTTTAACACAGATTTGGTTAAGATTAAAGTGGATATCAAAAACGCAGAAAAAATCTTTAAGAAAGCTGTTGACATTTTAGAAGAGGATATGCCAGCCTCCTCTAAAGATTGTGGTTTTTGTAAGTGGGTTCAAGTATATGGTTGTGAGATACAGTAAAGTTTTCTCATCCCAGTCGTTCATCGTTACGGAATTCCCCCCTCGTTTTGATTCATTAAAAAATTTGGGAGAGCGTCAGCGAACCGTTAAACGCCATGTTAGACGCAGTAAGTTATTGCGAAGTTTTTATTCGCTTTCCGTTTTATGTTTAACGAAGGTAGCCCCGTCAAGACTTCTCAGTTTACTTTTTGAGTTGATGCAGTTTTATCATCGATAAAAAGCGCTGAAAAAATTTTGAGAAACATCGGAATTATCAGAGGTTTTTTGGTGAGGCAACCCACACCAAAAAATTTGGGAAACATTCGGGAAATCGCTTGGCGATTTAGGCGAAGCCGACCGAATTTTCCTGATAATTCCTGTTAGTTTCTTTTCCCATACAAAGTGTGGGAAAATTTCGTCCGAAAAGTTTGGGATTTCGGCATCTTTAAGTACGATGTGCCTTTAATCAAATCATCAGTTCTTTGGCTTATTTTTAGTTCCATTCTATTTGAAGTCACCGCAAGGTATTTATACCTGCTTTCTTCCTCAAAACTTATGTCGAAAAGCAATTTCCTGTTAGTGGACTTGAATGAAGCCAAGACCAAAAAGCTGGCGGAAACCATTACCAGTGATACCAGCCGGAAGATATTGAATCATCTGGCAGAGAAAGAGGACAGCGAAGCCAACATTTCCAAACTCTTGAGTTTGCCCATCTCGACGGTTCATTATCACCTGCAGAAATTGCAGGAAGCAGGATTAGTCATCGTGGAAGAATTCCATTACAGTTCCAAAGGGCGGGAAATCAAGCATTACCGGCTGGCCAATAAGTATATCATCATCGCTCCTCAGAACGTTTCCGGTTTGAAAGAGAAGCTAAGAGGAAT